>NZ_BDGT01000012.1 GCF_001748285.1 Thermogemmatispora onikobensis
GAAAGGAAGGAAGGAAGAGGCGCAGCGCAGCATAGGCTGGCTGGCCTGGCTGACGGGCTGGCAGCGGTCTCTCTCCTGGCCGGGCGCATTTCAGAGGAGGTTCCAAACACAATGGCTGTTGACATCCTCAACCCTTATGAAGTAGCGGTTGCTCAATTTGACGAAGCCGCCGAGATCCTTGGCCTCTCGCAGGCCATGCGGGCCATTCTGCGCAAGCCCAAACGAGAACTCATTGTCAATTTTCCCGTGCGGATGGATAACGGTGACGTCCAGATGTTCACCGGCTACCGTGTTCAGCACAATATCAATCGTGGTCCCGCGAAAGGCGGTATTCGCTTCAGTCCCGAGGTCTCCCTGGATGAAGTGCGAGCTTTGGCCATGTGGATGACCTGGAAGTGTGCGGTGGTGGGCATCCCCTTTGGCGGCGCCAAGGGGGGGGTCGTCTGTGATCCACATAAGCTCTCGCGCAACGAGCTAGAGCGGCTCACGAGGCGCTACGCAACCGAAATCTCCATTCTGATTGGCCCCAATAGCGATATCCCGGCCCCCGACATGAACACGAATCCCCAGATTATGGCCTGGATCATGGATACCTATTCCATGCATCGCGGCTATTCGGTTCCCGAGGTCGTGACGGGGAAGCCGCTCTCGATCGGGGGGAGCGAGGGGCGCCTGGAAGCGACGGCGCGCGGTGTGCAGGTTGTGACGCGCGAGGCCCTGCTGAGTCTGGGCATGCAGGTAGAAGGAGCCAGGGTAGTCATCCAGGGCTTTGGCAACGTGGGAGGCAATTCGGCCCGCCTGCTGCAGTCCCTCGGCTGCAAGATTGTCGGCCTGAGCGACATCAGCGGTGGCGTTTATAATCCCAACGGCATTGATGTCATGCGCGCGCTACGCTACTCACAGGAACATGGTGGCCTGCGTGGTCTGCCCGACAGTGAGCAAGTGACCAATCAAGAGCTGTTGGAATTGCCCTGTGATGTACTGATCCCGGCTGCCCTGGAGAATCAACTGACGGCCCAGAACGCGCCGCGTGTCAAAGCGGGTCTGATCATTGAAGCCGCCAATGGTCCAACGACGCCCGAGGCCGACCGCATCTTCCAGGATCGGGGTATCACGGTGGTGCCTGACATCCTGGCCAATGCTGGAGGCGTAACGGTCAGCTATTTCGAATGGGTCCAGGATTTGCAGCGCTTCTTCTGGTCGGAGGACGAGATCAATCAACGCCTGGAGCGGATCATGGTGCGTTCGTTCCAGGCAGTGCAAGACCGGGCTGAGCGTCAGCGCACCAGCCTGCGCATGGGGGCTTACCTGCTGGCTGTGGCGCGTGTCGCCGAGGCCACCGAAGCGCGTGGTATCTATCCCTGAGCTGGAGGGGCAGGAACCCTTTGGCCTGGCTGGCGGGCTGACTAACGGGCCGGCCAGCTCTTCCGTTCGAGGCAGGCAGCTCAGGTTGAGGGCGAGGGTGTGATAGCAAGAATCTTGAGCGTGATCTCGCGCGTGCTCTCGCCCTCCTGGGGACTCCAGGCTGGTTCGATGCGGAAAATCACGTCGACGTGTGATGCGCCGTTGAGAGCGCTCATGTGGGTAGCTCCACGCACGAAAGTTCCCATGACCTGCAGATTGCCGATGCCGAGGCGCACCCGCAAGTTGCGTCCTGCCGGCCCACTGCTCCAGTAGTTGAGCAGGCGCATCTTCTCGGCTTTGAAGACCGGCTCAGGATTAGCGGCTCCGAAGGGGCCAAGCTGGCGAATGCGGCTATAGGTTTGGTACTGGAAATATTCGGGGCGGCGCAGCACCAGATCGACCATGAGGCTATGGGCAGGGGGTGGGGGCGTGCTCTCCTGCTCGGCGAGGGGGGCCCTGGTCTCGCTCGGTAGCAGGGCCGACTCCAGGCCGCTGCCGTTGCTCTGGCCATCGTGCCAGTTCAGCAGGTGCTGGTGGAGGGCTTCCACATAGTGGTTGGCGATCGTAAAGCCAGCGGCCTGAGCATGACCGCCGTAGCGCTCGAAGAGATGGGCGCAGCCGCGCAAGGCTGCAATCATATTGAAACCCTCGCGACTTCTGGCCGAGCCACGGCTGAAGTCCTTGCCGCGACTCAGGACCAGCACAGGGCGGCGAACCTCCTCAGCCAGCTTGCTGGCGACCAGACCAATGATTCCTTCGGGCCAGTTGTCGCCGCTGACCAGGACCACAGCGTCATCCGGGCGGCGCGCTGCCTCCTCGCGCGCCAGACTCATCAGCTCCTCAGTCTGAGCCTGGCGCAGGTGATTCAGGTGCTCCAGGCGGGCGGCGTAGGTCTGAGCCTCAGCCGGGTCGTCCGTCATCAGCAGTTCGCAGGCCAGACGGGCATCTTCCATGCGTCCAGCGGCGTTGAGGCGTGGCCCCAGGACAAAGGCAACGTCGCGCTCGCGGACCTGGCCAGGCTGCAGCCCGGCGCTTTTCATCAGTGCCAGCAAGCCTGGACACCTCGTCTGATTGAGACGCTCCAGTCCCAGCCGTACCAGCGTATGATTCTCGCCGAGCAGCTCGGCCACGTCGGCGATCGTGCCGATGGCCACCAGATCGAGCAAGGCCAGCTCCTCCTCGCGTGGCAGATCAAAGGAGCGGTAGAGCGCCTGCACCAGCTTAAAGGCCACTCCGACTCCACAAAGCACACGTTCGGGATACGTCGAGTCAGGACGCCAGGGGTTCACCAGGGCATAGGCTGCTGGCAGCTCATCCGGGGGGCGATGATGATCGGTAATAATCACATCGATGCCGAGAACCTCGTGGGCATAGCGCACCTGAGCCACGTCGGAGCTGGCGCAATCGGTCGTAATCATCAACGACGTTCCCTGACGCTTGAGCCAGTCGAGAGCGCCAACATTGAGGCCGCAGCCCTCATCGATCCGTGACGGAATGTAGTAGTCGAGGGGAGCCTCAGCACGCTTCAGCCGGCGCAAGGCCCGCATCAAGAGCGCGGTGGCAGTCACCCCATCGGCGTCGAAGTCGCCATAGACCGTGATGTGCTCGCCTGCCAGCAGTGCGCGGCGAATGCGCTCCAGAGCGCGCGGAAGGTCGATCAGCGTCAGAGGATCAGGCGTCTGCTCATACCGTGCCTCCAGGAAAGCCTTCATCTCCTCTGGCGTGCGCAGACCCCGGTTGTAAAGCAATTGGGCATGCAGGGGTTCGATGCCCGCCGCCCGGAAACGACGGAACTGACTGGCACTTAACAGCTCACAGACACGCCAGCCGAGGCGTGATACTCTCTCCGACTCCACGGGTATATCCTTCTCTCTCCGCTCTCAGCTAATCTTCGTCGGGAAGCAGGCACAGAAAGACCTCGTTGCCTAGCAGGCGCCCACGTTTGCTCAGGCGGAGCCAGGTCCCATCGTCGTACTCCAACAAGCCGGCCTCAGAGACATGGCGCAGGCGCTGCCCGGCAAACTGCCAAAAGTCCAGGCCGAAGCGCTCGCGAAAAGAAGGGAGATGGAGACCGCGAGCGGTGCGCAGGGCCAAAAAGGCTGTTTCGGCCATCTGCTCCTCAAGGGAGAGCGTTTCGCTCTCCGCCTCGGGGCGCTGACGGGAAGCGAGGAGGCGCATATACTGGCGTGGCTCGCGCACATTCGAAAAACGGCGTCCGGCAAAGCAAGAATGGGCGCCGGCGCCCAGGCCCAGGTAAGGGAGATTGAGCCAATACGTCAGATTGTGACGGCACTCGTGACCGGGACGAGCCCAGTTCGAAATCTCGTAGTTCGCATAGCCCGCCTCCTGCAGCAGCGCGTCGGCATACTCATACATCTCAGCGCAGAGATCCTCATCGGCAGGGGCCAGCCGTCCCTCCTCTACCCAGGTAAAGAAGGGCGTTCCCTCCTCCACGATCAGCGAATAGAGTGACAGATGATCGGGTTCCAGCTCCAGCGCCCGCAGCAGGGTCTCGCGCCAGTGAGCCATCGTCTGCTCTGGCAGACCGAACATCAGATCGAGATTCAGCGAAGCGAAGCCAGCGGAGCGGGCTGCTCGTACGGCCTGCTTCACATCCTCTGGAGAGTGGGTGCGCCCAAGCAGCTTCAGCAGGTGAGGGTCGAAGCTTTGCGCCCCCAAACTCAGGCGGTTGACCCCTGCTGCGCGCAGGGCCTGCAGGTGCTCGCTGGAAAGTGTGCCTGGGTTAGCCTCCAGCGAGATTTCTGCCGCCGGATCAACGGCAAAAGCCGCCCGGCAGGCAGCGAGCAATCGGCGAATCTGCTCAGCGCTCAAGAGGCTGGGAGTGCCTCCACCGAAGTAGATTGTTCGGGCGCGGCGCGGGCCGCCTGAGACTGGGCGGACCATCTCGCCTGCCAGCTCAATCTCGGTTTGTAAGGCGCGCACGTATGGCTCACGAAGCGACAGCAGACCTGCATACGTATTAAAATCGCAATAGTAGCAGCGCGTATGGCAGAAAGGGATATGCAGGTAAAGTGAAACGCTCTCCAGCAAAGAAGAGAGCGGTTCGTCGAAGAGTACCGTATCTGGAGCGCTGCAGAGAGAAGCTGACATACTTTCCTGCCTACTTGAGAGAGAGAAAGCGCCAGACCAGGACAGTCCTGGCGCTGCCATCCTCCTCTCCAGCATTGAGAGAAGGAATGGAAGGGAGCTGCCGGCCTGATCGCTGCTTGCTGGTCTGGATAGGCCAGAGCCGGCCAGCTCCCTGATAATGACACAGCCTTTGAGACGACTACTGGCTCGGTGCCGTCAAGCCGCTGCCGTTCTGGGAAGGACCGCTCACAGGCAGCTCAGTCGGCATATTGATTGGATCAAAGAGCCGGTTCTGATCGGCGGGTGTGATATGGGTTGTTGGCAAGGCCCGGATCTCAAGGGACCAGTTCGAGAGAGCGTTGTCCTTCAGGGTCTGAAGGGTGCTCTTATCCAAGGCACGGGAAGGATCGATCCCGAGGATCTGGACGATATGGTAAGAGCCATTCTCCATAATGATGGGGCTGATCTCATTGACAGTCCGGGCGGGGTCGAAGAGCCAGTTATCGATGTAGGCTTGGCCCTCCTGATGGGCATACTGGCCGCGGGCCAGCCAGCCGAGGTAACCGCCCTTCGTATTGGTCGTCGTATCGACCGACTTCTGGCGAGCCAGAGTAGCGAAATCGGCGCCCTTCTTCAGCTGATCCAGGATCTTCTGGGCATCGGCCTTAGTACTGAGCGTTATGGTACGGGCCAGCACCTGGTATGTCGGCGACGTAATCTGCGAAGCCAGATAATTCTGCATATTGTCGCGGCGCAGCTTTAGCGCCATCATCTCATGCATATCGGCATCAGTGACGCTGTCCTGAGAGAGCATCTGCTGATAGCTGCGCGCGTACTGGCCTGATTTCGGCATATTGGCCTTCAGATCGTTAAGGGCACGCTCGACCTGAGCGGCGGTCGGCTCGATGCGGGCGCGGATCGAGGCGGGCTGTGTTTGAAGCCACTCGCGGATCAGCTCATCATCCTGGAGCCAGGTCGCGCTATCGTTACCGATCTGGGACTGAGTGAAAGGACCTTGCTGCTCGAAAGGAATGGTATTTTGGGTCAGATCGTTCAGCTGGGATTGCAGCTTATCGTGCTGGGACTGAGCGTTAGCGTAAGCCTGCTTGGCCGCGTTCAGCTCCTTGGTCAGCTGAGTGCGCTGGGGACTGGAGCCAGCGGGTAACTTACTGAGTTGCTTATTGAGATCGTCGATCTGCTTGGAAGCGTTATTCATCGCCTGCTGTTGCTGAGCGATCTGCTTTTCGAGATTGGTGCGCTGGGCGAAGAGGCCATTTGGTCCGTAGAGCTTATTGATCTCCAACTGTGTCTGCAGGACCACCAGCTTGTGGTACTCGGACTGGGGGATGTCGTGGCCATTGACCGAGGTAATCGGCAAGCTTGGCACGATCACGTTGATGTTGATCCAGAAACCGATGAGAACGCCGACGATGGTGAGCAAGATAAGGACCGTGAGAGCCCAGGTAGCCCGAACGCGGATACGGTTTTTCTCGCTCTGAGAGAGGTGGCTACCCCAGCCGAAGATCAGGGGTTTGCCATCTCGTCGGGCCGCCACAAGGGCAGTCTGGCGGACATAGCGCCTGGACTTGGCCTTCTCCGGGCGGCTTGCTCGCGTTGACCGCTGGTTTTGGGGTTCACGCGCTGTTTGACTCGTCATAGTGGAAGAACCCTTTCCTGCCTTCAGCAATGGCTGCTCATGGCTCCATGATACACAGGAACAGTCTATGAGACAAGAGGGCAAGCCTCGACTCAGCTTTCAGGCTTCTTGTCCCCCTATTCTCATGGCTGTATCCCCCTCGCTGTATCCTCGGGCGGATCGTTGGCAGAGGCGCCCAGCCCGACTGTGACCGTGCCAGTCGCCGTTTGCCTCTCCTTTCTCCTTGCCACTCTGCTCTGCCACTTTGGCGTTGCTTGGCCCAGAGTAGCAGGAGCGGAGAGATGGAGAGCCGGGCGAGCCTCCATCTCTCTCGTCCCTCTCTGGTTGACAGCCTATCTGTCTCTCTGCCACCCGGGCGAGCGGCGCAACCATTTCGCAGCCATTGCTGGCAGCGAAGCGTGCCTCTTGCTTGCTTGGGCTAAGCTGAAGGTCTTGGTCTTGCTCGCTACATGCTGCGCATATGCTCTGCGGTATAGGGCAGCAGAGCCATAAAGCGGGCCTGCTTGAGCGCGCGGCTCAGAGCGCGCTGGTGCTTGGCGCAGGTGCCCGTCTTGCGGCGGGGCTCGATCTTGCCGCGATCGGAGATGTAGCGCTTCAGGAAACGGGCGGCATCCTTATAGTCGATCTCGCGCACGCGGTCGTGGCAGAACTGGCAGACCTTGCGCCGGGGGCCACGGATGCCCTCGCGGCGAGGTGGGCGAGCGCTCGTCTGGGGCTGAGCAGGCGCCTGGCCCTGGCCCGGGGCTTGAGCGCTGGCGCCGCCGGCCTGCGCTGCCTGGCCCTGAGTATTCTGCTGGGCGGCTGGGGCTGTTGACTGGTTTGCCGCTTCGTTACGCTTTTGCACGGATTGTCCTCTCCTCCTTCGAACACACAACGGAGTATGTCTCGTTAAGGGGGCGATTCGCCAGCTCTTCTGCCCTGGAGGGAGGGATTAGAAGGGCTGAGAATCGTCCAAATCTTCAAGGAAATCACCGCTGTCGGTTGGGAACTCGTCCGAGACATCGGCCTCTTGTGGCTTAGGCGAGAGGAAGCGCAGATCGCTGGCGATCACATCGAAGGCGGTGCGTTCGACACCGTTCTTATCGGTATACTTGCGCTGTGCGACTCGCCCTTCCACATAGACCTTGCTGCCCTTGCGCAGGTACTGATAGCAGCGCTCGGCCAGCGAGCGCCAGGCGACCACATTGAACCATTCAGTTTCCTCGCGCTTCTCGCCGCTGGGGGTCTTGTAGGTACGGCTGACTGCCAGCGAAAAGCGAGTGACAGCTGTCCCATTATCGGTGTAGGACATTTCCGGGTTACGGCCCAGGTTGCCGATCAGCATGATTTTGTTCAGCATCGCTTAGATCCTTTCGTCGCACTGGGAGACGCCGCACCATCCTTCGCTGAAGCCAGATGGGAGCAGGGCTGACCCTCTCCTGACTGTGTCACTGGCTGGCTGCTCGCCGGTGTTCTGGTGGAGCGAGCCATTGTCTCGTTGGTCGTGTGCTCATTCCCGAACCGATCGCTAGAGCGCCTAGGCTTGCTCAGCCTCGGAGGCTGGGGCTGGCTGCTCATCGAGGGCGGGAGGGGCACTCTCCATCTCCTCATGCGAGACGGCGGGCGCCTCTTGCTCTCCTACTGCTGATTCTGATGACTGTGATTCCGAAGATTCTTCTGATGACTGGGTAGCTGCTTCAGAGGCGTCGGCAGGAGCCTCGGCTCCCGCTTCGGAGGTGCTGCCTGCTGTGGCCTCGGCCTCCGCGCTGGCGCCGGCAAGCTCTTCGCTCGCGACGCTGGCAGGGGCCGGGGCCGGGGCAGCTCCGGCGGCGCTGGCGGCGGCGTAGGCCTCGCGCTCCTTCTGTACCACCCGCGGATCGCGTCGTTTGATCAGATGCCGCAGCACCTCCTCTGATACCTTGAGGGTGCGGTCCAGTTCCGGGAGGGTCTCAGCGGAGACACTCATATCAACAAAGATATAGATGCCATCGCGTTGATGCTCGATGGGGTAGGCCAACCGTCGCCGCCCCCAGTAGTTCACCCTGACAACCTGGCCGTCATGCGCGGTGACGATCTGCTCGATCCGTTCAAGAATAGTACGTGTTCGCTCTTCACTGACTTCGGGATGGAGAATAAAGCCAAGCTCGTAGTCTCTCCTCACGAAGCCACCTCCTTCCTATGGGTTTGCTCGCGGTCAGTCGCGGGTATGGGTGCTTGTTTTGCTGCCGGAGCAGGTGGAGTATGGCGATCTCTATTTTCGCCATCCGCTCTGCCGCTGTCTTTTGCCCTCTCTTGCTCTTGCCAACCAACCACTCTTGCTCTCGTCCCTTCTCACGTTCACCAGGGAGCAGCGCGGTGCCTGGGTCCCGCCTGAGAAGGTCGAAGCGCTCTCTGCTCGTTGGGCGGGCAGGCGTGGCCTCTGTATGGCTTTTGAGAGAGTCGCTGTCGCTATAGTGCCCCGCTATTATAGCATTGTCCTCCCTCTCTGGCAAGAGAAGGCTCGTCTTGCTAAGTGGTGGCTCTCCCTTCCGCGCAGCGGTGCGCTGACAGGGCGACGCAGCTGGACGGGACGGACGGGCGAAGGCCGTTCCCCCTTCACCAGAGCGAGGGCCGCGGCCAGTACCAGGGCGGCTCTGCCTTCCGGCCTGGCTCTGTCTGGGCCTCTTGTCTATCTCTCCTGCTTTTCTATTCTTGGAACTGCCCGCCAAGGTGGAAATTGACCAGAGCAGAGGCCAGCGAGCTCGCTTCCTTTTCCGCTCGCTCGGGCTGCCAGATAAGCAGGTAGTCTCTGGCTCTTGAGCCAGAAGACCCAAGAAGGGCCGTCTCCTACTGGACAGCGGGAGCAATCTGTGCTATACTCGCAGACGGCATGCGGGGCTTCTTCGCTCTTGAAAAAGGCTTCTCTGCGCCTTCGATGGAGCCGCTCTTCTCTAGAATGCTGTGATGCGCGCCATCAGTGGCTGGCATGGCAAGCTCGCCAGTCCAGGTCGCGCCGGGCGCACAAGCTCCTCTCTCGTGTGAGTCGACCGCCTCGTCTTTCGTTGGTCTCGGTCTCCCTTTGTTCCCAACAGGCGGACCGGCAGGGAGAGGTCAGTTGCTGCGTTACCCACTGCCCCGCACGAGAAGAAAGAAAGAGAGTGTGTATCTCATGAAGCAGAAACTGAAGACGCACAAGGCCATCTCTAAGCGCGTTAAGATCACGGCTACTGGTAAGCTTTTGCGCCGCAAGGTTGCGATTAGTCACCTGCGCCGTAACAAGTCTTCTCGCTCGGTTCGTGCTGCTGACAAGGCTTTTGCCCTGGCCCGGGGTGATGCTCGTCGCGTTCGGCGCCTGCTCCCCTATGCCGGTCGGTAGGCGCCTGGCCCTCTGGCTGGCGGCTGGCTGGTCGGCAGCGGGGGGTCTTGACTGCACAGACTGCATCGACTTCATAATCTGCCAGGAAGAAGAAGAAGAAGGAAGGATGAGGACGCTATGCCAAGAGTGAAGCGAGGCGTTACGGCGCGTCAGAAGCATAAAAAGGTATTGAAGTTTGTGGAGGGCCATCGTGGCACACGCCGCCGTCTGATCAAGAAGGCGCGTGAATCCATGATGCATGCCCTGTCCTATGCCTATCGTGATCGACGCAACCGCAAGCGTGATATGCGTCGGCTCTGGATCACACGCATCAACGCTGCCGCTCGCATGTTCGGCGTGACCTACAGCCAGTTGATGCATGCGATTCGTGTAGCCAATATCAGCGTTGATCGTAAGATTCTGGCTGAGATGGCGGTCAACGATCGGCCTGCCTTCGCTGAACTGGTGAAGACAGCCCTGGCTGCAGCCCAGAGTCAGGATCAGCCTCAAACGCAGGCATAAGGCTAGCAACAAAGCTGGTGCTCTGTTCGAGCTATCCCTTCTGGAAAGCCGAGGTGACAGCCGGTTTGGCCAGGCGGGACAGCCCAGAAGCAGGGTAGGGGCGACTGCTCCGGCGGTCGCCCCTTCTGCATGATAAAGGGAGGTGACGCTCCCATGCCGGTCATTAGCAGCCCGCTGAATCCCCGTATTGCTCGCCTGCGTGAGCTACACACACCGCGTGGACGTAAGAAGCATGGCCTCTTTCTCATGGAAGGGCCGCATTTACTCAAAGAGCTGCTTGACCGGGCCGTGACGCCGCTCGAAGTCTACTATCAGCCCGACCTGCTGGCGCGTACGGCTGAGGGGCAGGCCCTGTTAAAGCGGCTATTGAAGGGGGAGGTGGCGGAGCGGGCGCTGGTGCAGGTCAGTGTGCGTGTCATTGAGGCTTTAGGCGAGGTGCAGACCTCCCAGGGGGTTGTGGCCGTGCTGCCGCTTGCGGCCTTCAGCTATGAAGAGGTGGCGGCGCGCCGGTCTCCGGCTTTACGCCCCACGCTGCTGATTCTCGATCGGCTGGCCGACCCGGGCAACCTTGGGACAATCCTGCGCACAGCCCTGGCGGCAGATGTGGCGGCGGTCCTGTTGACGCCAGGCTGTGTGGACGCCTTTAGTCCCAAGGTCGTGCGGGCGGCAGCTGGGGCCCATCTGGCCTTGCCGCTCGCAGAGGAACAGCCCTGGGACGAGATTGCGAGGCGGGTGAGAGAGCACTGTGGTCCCCAGCTGCGTCTCTTTCTGGCTGAGGCTGGGGCGCCGCAACTCTATTATGAGCAGGATCTGTCTCAGCCGTTCGCCCTCATCATTGGCAACGAGGCCCACGGTCCTTCAGAGGCAGCTCGCGCCCTGGCGACCAGTTCTGTGAGTATCCCTCTTGCCAACGGGGTTGAGTCGCTCAATGCGGCGATGGCGACTGGCATCTTGCTCTACGAAGCCGTGCGCCAGCAACGCCAGGGGGGCTCTCATCGCAGAAAGTGACGGATCTGTCTGGATAGAAGAACAGAGGCGGCAGGGCCTACGGCGCCGACGCTCGTCGTAAGCCCTGCCGCTTCTGCGGGTAAGAGGGGGCAGTGTCGTTAGCCAGAGAAGAAGTAGTCTGCAAGAGGTGGTCGGCAGTCTGCCGGCTCTCGCTAACTATAACCTACATCATCAGTCTAACAGAGGAATTAGACGCTTGTCTATGAAAAAAGATAGAGGTTGCGGATACTATCTATAACAAAAAAGTTATGAGAGGGAGGGAGGGAGAGAGGGAGAGCGAGGAAGAGAGCCAGGTCGCAGAGCGGTGGGGTGGGGGACTGAGTGCGCTCGACCTGGCTGGTCCCAAAGACCAGAGGGAGCAGGAAGCAGTTCCTCGGAGCCGCTTCCTGCTCCCTCTGCCGGTTGATCTCCTGCCCATCTTTCCATCCGACTATCCCGACTATCCCGACTATCCGACTGTCTATTGATTGCTTCAGATTGGTTGCTTCCTTGGGAAGCACTGGTCTGGCGAATAGTGCTTATGGGCGACCGCTGCCGTTGCTGGTCCCGGGGTTCCAGGGGTCGTACGGCGACTGCTCGAAGGGGGCGGCCTTGGGGCCTGGGGTCGGAGGGAAGCCCGTTGCTGGCGGCGAGTAAGGCCAGCCTGACTGCGGGCCACCGCCTCCGGCTGGCATCGAAGGCAGCGGCTGGCTCCACTCGCTATTGCTCGTGGGGGAGGGAGAGGGCGAGAGCGGCTGGAAGGATGAAAAGCCCTCGGGGCTCGGGCTGGCGCCTGGCTGGCGGGCCGGGGGGAGAGCATTATAGATCCCGGCGGGGGTTGGCGTTGGCTGAGCCTGAGCGGTGGCCGTGACTGTACGGAAAGCGCCGCTCAGAGACTGCTGGCCCTCTGCGCCGTCCTGGATCGTCAGCGCATCGGTAAAGCCTGTAGTAGACAGGTAGCTCTGGTCCTCATTCAGCTTGAACGCCTCCACCGAAGCACGCAGGCGCTCGACCAGGCGAGCCAGGCGTCCCATAGCCTGGGCGGACTCGCGTGTTGTCGTGCTGCTGCGCTGGGTTGCCTCCGAGACACTGTGCATGATCTGCACCACGGAGCTAGAAGACTCCAGCTGCTGATTCGCCATCTGGTTAATCGTTTCGATTTCGTGGGCCTGTTGCTCGATCACCGCAAAGACTGTCTCCAGAGCGCTGCCGGCCTCCTGAGTCAGGCGTGCTCCGGCCTCCGTCTCGCGCTCTGTATCCTGCATGGCCACAGCCACCGCCCCGATGTCTTCGCGGACGCTGCGGACGATGCGTGTTACATTGCTGGCCTGCTCTTTAGCGCGCTCGGCCAGGCGGCGGATATCGGCGGCGACGGCTCCGAAGCCTTTGCCGTGCTCGCCGGCCATTGCGGCCTGGATAGCGGCGTCGAGCGCCAGACGGTTGGTCTGATGGGCGATGCTGGAGATCGCCTCCACGATATTGTTGATCTCGCGCGAGCGATCGCCGAGCACCTGGACCTTCTTAGCGGTCGCCTGCACGTTCTCGTGAATGCGGCCCATCCCAGCGACGGCCATCTCCACTGCCTCACGGCCCCCTTGGGCATCTTTGCGCGCCTCCACGGCGACGTTGTGGAGCAGCTGGGCGCGCTCAGCCACGCGGCGGCTGGCCTCGGCCATCTGCTCGACCTCGACCGCAGCCTCGCTGATCTGGCGGATCTGCATATCATCCTCTTCCACTAGTTGGGTCATGCCATCGATCAGCTGGCTTGTCGTCTGCTCCACCTCGCGGGCCACCGTCTTCACGCGGATCACCAGATTCCCCAGCTCCTCGACCATGTAGTTAAAGGAGTCCGCGAGCACGCCGAGGGCATCAGCCGTCACCTCGGCCTGCACGCGCAGGTCGCCCTCACCGACGCCACTGACCTCGCTCACCAGCTTCTCCACCTGGGCTTGCAGGTTATCGCGTTGGGCCTGGGTCTCCTGGATCAAGCGCACGATGTTATCGAGCATGTTGTTCATCGAATTCGCCACAATGTAGATCTCATCGCGGCTATTAATCTTGACGCGGGCCGTGGTATCGCCCTTGCTGATGCGCTTGGTCAGGTTGGCGAGCTGGCGCAGGGGGCGGGTGATTGTCAGGTTAATGATATAGCCGATGGTGATCACCACCATAGCCGTGGCCAGGATAGCGATGACCGTTCCCAGGGTGATCATCCCAATCTGATTAGAGCCGATGGTGGTCACCTCATTGCTGATCGTTTGGGTGGTGGTCACAAGCTGCTGCCAGCTTTTGAGGAGCGAGGCGTACCTGGTGTTGGCCTGTTCGAGGAGGCTGTGGGTCTGGCCGTGCGGGAGATTGGCTTTCAGCGCTGTCAGCTCGGCGTCCTGGGCCTGCTTATAATCCGACCATTGCTGACTGGCCATGTGGAAGATCTGGGCCTGGTTGGCGACCAGGGTATTGATATCTCCCGGGAGGCTCCGGCGCACGCTGTCCATGTTAGGAGACGACCCCAACATGAAATTCTGCTGGTAGGTGCTCAACTCGTTGCCGAAGCTATGCTCCAGGTCGAGGATCTCGGTCTCGGCAGAGGTGGCCATGCGGGTCATGGCGCTATTGTTGAGGCCGTAGGGACCCTCGTTGGCATAGAGCGTTGAGTGGTACTGGCCCAGCAGCGCATTCATGCGCTCAAGGTCAGACATGGCCTGCATGGAGACCGTCGTCGCCTGGTTGGCTACCTGCATGGCCTGGCCGTGGACGGTCAGGGTATTCAAAAAGAAGGTTCCCAGCACAATAATCACGATGGCGGGAATGATCGCAGCCAGCGCGAAGGCCAGGAAGAGCCGGAGGAAAATAGGCATTCGCGTAATTGCTCTCATGACAGCTCTCGCCCCCTCTAAGAAGGTACGCAATGATCTGTATTGCTGAAAGGAATGGACCTTGCCGTTGCCAGCCTGTTGTTGATGTATGGGCAAACGTCAATGAGACCTGGAACAACCTGACAAAAGACTCCCAAGGTAGTGTACTCCACCCTGGGCAATTTTGAAACTCTCTTATGAGAGAGTACCCTCTTTTTCCTAGATGCGTGGCGCCGACAGCCTGGGGGTAGAAAGCGATCAAGCTCTGCCGCCAGAGAGGCGACGGAGGTGGGCGAACCGCTGCCTGCGCTACACTGTATTAACGATAGCCGAAAAGGCTGCTTCCAGCAAGCACCCTCCCCTCATAGGGTGCTTGCTGCTGGCTGCCGCGCCTCCTTCCTTCTGGCGAGCTCCCTTCATCTCGGCCCAGCCGTTCCCTTTTTGCCCATGAAGAGCAGCAAGGGGCTATCTGGCTCTTCCTCCGGCTGTGGGATTTCCTGCTGGGGCTGTGCTTGCTCGGGCATGTGACCCCAAAAAAGCCAGTGGCAGAGGAGCCGCAGGCTCTGTCATTCGTGGGGGGGCAGAACCGGTAGCTCCTCTGCCAGGGATCAGCGGCGGCGGCGGCGGGCCTGGCTTGTGCGTGGGGCCTGCATTGCCTGTGGTTCACGGCATGGGATCTGTCGCCTCTTCATTTAATGCCGGCAAAGACGCTGCTCTCGTCGGGTAGCAGGCCGAAGTTATTGGCTCCCAGCGGCCAGTAGACCAGGGTAGCCTTGCCGACGATGTCCTGTTTGGGCACGGTCCCCCATTGACGCGAGTCGGAGCTGTCGCCGCGATTATCGCCCATCACGAAGTACTGGTCGGGGCCGATTACCAGGTTGCGAATCGGCGGATAGACTGCCAGACTGGCTGGATCGTCGGGATTCGTGTACGGTTCGCGCAAGGTGACCCCATCGACAATGACGGTCTGGCCGATGACAGTGATCGTGTCGCCGGGAATGGCAATAATCCGCTTCACATAGTCTACGCTCGGGTCGCGTGGGTAGTGAAAGACAATGATGTCACCGCGCTGAGGCGGATGAAAAAGGTAGGCGAGTCGATCGACAAGGATATATTCCTGGTTGTGCAGTGTCGGCTCCATGCTTGGTCCATCGATATAGTAGTGCTGGACCGTCAGGCGTACCACGAGGAGTAACAGTAGCGTCAATGCCACCGTTTCCAGGAGGTCGCGCAGGAGCCGACGGCCCCGCTCCTCTTTCTCTGGTTTCGCGCTCAAAACCCTTGCCTTGCCTCCTGTTCTATCGTAAGGTCGAGTCGATGCTGGCTGGGTGATCTTGCTGGAAGAAGGGTCGCCAGGGGAGGCCCTTCTTCCCTGGTCCGCTAACAAAAAAGAAAGCGTGCCTGTGGGCGTTGGGAAGGTGGCAGCCAGACTTAGTCAGCAGCTGATTCCGGCAACCTGAATGGGGGCGGCGTCTGCTGGCTGCGAGCCGCTGCTGCGTCTTTTAAACGCGCCACGCTCTCGGCAGGCACGGGGTGGCCCCCCAAGGGCGTCGGATGGATGCCAGGGCCGTGGTAGTCGCTGCCCCCTGTGGGGATGAGATCGAACTGGCGCGCCAGGGAGAGCAGCAGCTCCTCCTGCTCGGCGGTATAAGGGCCATAGTAGACCTCCAGGCCCACCAGCCCTAGCGCGCATAGCTCAGGGAGCCACTGCCGCAGGATCTCAGGGCCTGGTAATTCCAAGGGGTGAGCGATTACTGGCAGACCCCTGGCGCTGACAATGAGGCGCACCGCGTCCTGGGGCGACAGCTTGTAGCGCGGTACATAGGCCGGGCAACCTTTGCTGAGGTAGCGCGCAAAGGCTTCCTCAATGCTCTGAACATAGCCGGCCTCGACCAGGGCCTGGGCCACATGAGGCCGTCCAACTGCTCCCTTGGCCAGCTCGCGCACGCGCTCCCAGCTGATGGCGATACCCTGCTCGTTGAGCAGCTCGACCATCCGTTGGCCACGGCGCTGGCGGGCGTTGCGCAGAGTGCGCAGAGCCTGCTGAAAGGCCTCCTGCTGGTAGTGTAGAAAATAGCCAAGGATATGGACCTCGCCCGCGGGGGTTTCGGTGTTGATCTCAATGCCTGGGATGAAATCGATGCCTAGCTGGGCGGCAGCCTCCGCGGCCTCCGCCACTCCTTCTGTGCTGTCGTGATCGGTGAGGGCCAGCACGTGCACCCCCACCTCGCGAGCCTGCTGGACCAGGTCCCGCGGCGTATAGAGGCCGTCCGAGGCGGTTGAGTGCGTGTGCAGATCAATGGCGGCGTAATCGGTCATATCTCCTCCAGCCTGATTGACCCGGCGTGATCGCAGCTGAGGGCAGCGAGCAGACCACAGCTGTGGTCTGCTCGCGCTCGCCGCTGGCCACATCAGGCGCTTTCCTTGCTCCTGGTTTCGAGCAGGCCAGGCGATTTACCTGGCATAGTCAACGGCGCGCGTCTCGCGCACCACACAGACCTTAATCTGGCCGGGATAGTCAAGGCTCTCTTCGATCTTGTGAGCGATCTCGCTGGCCAGACGATTGGCACCGTATTCGTCGATCTCTTCGGGCTTGACGATAATGCGCACCTCGCGCCCAGCCTGAATGGCAAAGGACTTCTCGACGCCGGGGAAAGAGTTAGCAATGCTCTCCAGGGCCTCGAGGCGCTTGAGATAGAGATCGATGGTCTCACGCCGCGCCCCGGGCCGGGCCGCCGAGATGGCATCGGCAGCCTGGACAATAGCAGCCTCCAGGCTCTGAGGCTCCATCTCGCTGGCATGGTGGGCCACCATCGCATGAATAATCTTGGGCGACTTGCCGAAACGACGGGCAATCTCACCGCCAACAACAGCGTGCGGCCCCTCGACCTCTTGATCGATGGCCTTACCAATGTCGTGTAGCAACGCAGCGGTCTTGCAGACGTTGACGTCGGCCCCCAGCTCGTGGGCGATGGTGCCCGCGAGGATGGCCACTTCGACCGAGTGCGCCAGGACGTTCTGACCGTAGCTGGTGCGGAAGTGGAGCCGGCCCAGGATCTTGAGCAGCTCGGGCTGCAGGCCGTGAACATTGGCCTCCATCGCCGCCCGCTCGCCAGCCTCACGGATGATAGTATCGACCTCCTGCTGGGCCTTGGCTACGACATCTTCGATGCGCGTGGGATGGATGCGCCCGTCGAGGATCAGACGGTTAAGGGCCAGGCGCGCCACTTCGCGACGCACAGGATCAAAGCCCGAAAGAATGACCGCTTCCGGTGTGTCGTCAATAATGAGATCAACGCCGGTCGCGGCCTCCAGGGCGCGAATATTGCGACCCTCCCGCCCAATGATGCGCCCCTTCATCTCTTCATTGGGCAGGGGGACAACCGAGACAACGGCTTCTGAGACCTGGTCGGAGGCGCAGCGCTGGATGGCCAGGGTGATGATCTCGCGCGCCCGCGCCTCGGCCTGCTCGCGCGCTTCCTCTTCAATGATGCGCGCCCGCCGCGAGGCTTCGGTCCGAACCAGGGCCTCCATGCGACTCAAGAGCAGCTCGCGGGCCTCCTCTTCGCTCAGGTGGGAGATGCGCTCGAGCTCGACCTCCTGCTGGCGCTTCAGCTCGTCGACCTCCTGACGCAGCTCCTCGACGGCTCGCTCGCGCGCCTGCAGCCGCCGCTCGCGTTGCTCCAGCGCCTCGATCTTCCGCTCCAGGCTCTCTTCCTTCTGCTGCAGTCGCCGCTCCTGACGCTGCAGCTCGGTCCGCCGCTCGGCGTTTTCTCTCTCAATGGTAGCGCGGAAACGGGCTGTCTCTTCTCGCGCCTCACGCAGGGCCTCTCGCTGTTGCTGCTGCATTTCGAGGAGAAGACGCTCGCTGGCCTCTTTCTCCAGCCGGAGACGCTCCTCAAACTTGCTTTTATTTCGTGCCTCCCCTAAACGGTATCCGATGACGAGTGCGATCCCGGCTCCAAGGAGCGCCGCCAGGATAATGCCCGCTGCGAGGATGGCGATGATGGTCGGCGTCACGTTAGCCTACCTCCAGAGTGATAAAGGGCAAACAGGCCCGCCTGCCGGGCTTGTGGTGACCGAGTGCTATGTTCCATCGTATCGAGAGACGGTATATGCTAAGTATACTATATAGAAGGCGTATAGTACGCCAAGCATACTATATAAGAGCGTTGAGAGGCTGTCAAGAACGCTCAATTGAGAAGATCGATTGTTTCTCTAGCAGGTTCGCAGCCTTTTCTAGTTTCGTGCAATCAATCTCTACGGGAGTCACATCATGACACAGCAACCAGCGGAGTCCACTGCTCCCCTGCGTCCCACGCCCGTTGTCACCAGCTTCCTCCTGCGTTTCGACCAGCCTGGGGGGCCCCGGCTGCTGATCGTCCAGCGCAGCCAGCGGGTTGGCAGCTATCAAGGACGTTGGGCCGGCATCAGTGGCTTTATCGAGCCGGGGGTCAGTCCCGAGGAGCAGGCTTACACGGAGATCCGTGAAGAGACCGGCCTGGGGCCGCAGCAGGTGCGTCTGCTGAAGCGTGGAGCGACTATTGAGCATCGCGATCAGGAGCTGGGCCGTCACTGGATTATTCATCCGTTCCTCTTCGAGGTCTTGACCCCCGAGGCCATTCGGACTGATTGGGAAGCGGTGACCATGCGCTGGATTCCCCCGGAGGAGCTGGAGCACTATGAGACGGTGCCCCTGCTCAAAGAGGCCTACGCATCGGCGCAGCAAGGTGAGGGCCAGCCCTGAGCAGGGCCAGGGACTGGCCCGCCGTTGTGACTCTCGATCTCGATCGAGATCTGCCCGCGGGCTCAGGTGGGCTGGAGCAGTCGCAGGCGAGCGGCAGGGATCTGCGGCAGGAGATCTGAGGCCAGCAGACCGGCGTCGCCGCAGTGCTGGCTGACCAGCTGGGAGGCAGCCACATGCAAGTAGACGGCCAGGCTGGCGGCGTCAAAGGGAGTGAGGCGTTGCGCCAGATAACCGGCGATCATGCCAGCCAGGACATCGCCGGTACCAGCGCTAGCGAGGGCCGGGTTGCTGTCCCAGTTGATGCGCAACCGCCCTGCTGGCTCGCTGACCAGCGTACAGGCCCCTTTGAGGACAAGGGTGACGTTCCAGGTCTGGGCGCAATCGCGCGCGATCTGCAGGCGGTCGATGCCGCCGCCTGAGACCCTGGTCCCGCCCAGCAGACGGCTCATCTCGCCCGGATGGGGGGTGATGACGGTGCCCGGCGGCAGCCGCTGCCACCAGCTCTCAACGTCGGCCAGGTTGTTGAGGCCGTCGGCGTCGATGACCAGTGCTGGGCGCTCGCTCTCGGGCAGGCTGCGCAGACCGTCGAGCAGCGTCAGAAGAGCGCTGCGCATGGCCGGTGTGCGACCAAGGCCGGGCCCGACCAGCAGGGCCCGGTAGCCGCTCAGGTGCTCTAAGAGCGCACGGGCCTGCTCCTGGCCGGGTTGCTCGCTCGACTCTCCGGTGGGCAGCAAGACGTACGTGGCCTCGTGCAGCGAGGAGGCGTAGATGGGCAGCAGATCAGGCGTGACAGCCAGCGTCACTAAGCCTGCGCCGACCCGCAGGGCGGCACTGCCGGCCAGGTAAGCCGAGCCTGGATAAGGGGGTGAGCCGCAGAAAAGCATGACGCGCCCAAAGGTTCCTTTATTGCTTTCTAAAGGTCGCGGCGGCAGCAGCCTGCGCGCCAGGGCTGCATCCAGCATCTCATCGCTGAGATCGCGCTCCAGGGTCTCGGGAAGACCAATGCTGCCGACGAGCAGCTCGCCGAGATAGGCACGGGCGGGAAAGAAGAAAAAGCCCTGTTTGGGACAAGCCAGGGTGATGGTGAGGTCGGCGCGGATGGTGCCGGGATCGACTTCGCCAGTGTCAGCATTGACGCCGGTCGGCAGGTCGACTGCCACGACAAGTAGCTTGCCTGGGCGGCGGGCGCGCTCCTGCTCAACACGGGCCAGCAGAGCACGCATGTCGTCGGGCAGGGGACGCGAGCGCCCGGTGCCCAGCAAGGCGTCAATGACGTAGCCGACGCGCCCCAGCACAGCCTTTAGCTCTTCCTCTACCTGCTCTGCTGGCACCTCACGGCCCTCGCGCGTCAGCCGGCGCTCCTTCCAGCGGTAGAGGGTGATGTGCGCTCCCTCGGCCTCCAGATGGCGGGCCATGACCTGGCCATCGCCGCCATTGTTCCCAGGACCGATGAGGAAGAGCAGCTCGCACTCGCTCAGCGAACGCTGCTGGCGCTGGCGAATATAGCGGGCCAGCAGCTCGGCGGCGCTGCGACCGGCATTCTCCATCAAGATGGTGGTGTTTAGGCCGTATTCTCGGTCCGCCCGCATCTCCAGTTCGCGCATGCGGGCAACGTCAACGATATGCATGGTTCTCCTCTCCCTGCTTTCTGTTCTTTATTCTACATGGCGGCGCCGGCCCTGTCACGCTCACGCGGCAGTGGAGTCCGCGGGCGAGAGGAGGCGCCGGCGCCAAGGAGAGAGACAGCAAAGAGAATCGCTCAAAGAGGCGCGACAATGGCTCCATAACCTGCTATACTCCATTCCATGAAACTGGCACTCAAGATCAGGCCGCAGCGCAGCAATCAGTACAGCAACATGGTCGAGACCCTCGCTGAGCCGGAGCTGCGTGCCAGTCCCCTCGGCCCGGCGATCGGCGAACTGCAGCGCGCCCTGCTGGGCGGGCAGAGCTATCTGCTGGTGGACATAGAAGATGGGCGGCTCGACCGCCAGGACTGTTTACGCCTTCTTGCTCATCTGGGGACGATCAGCGAGGTTTACGAGTATTTTGCCGAGGTCGGTGGCATCGAGGGTCCCTTTCTACGTCCGCTGGCCTTGCCCTGGCAGCCCTTCATCTCGCCGGAGATCGCTGAGGTGCGGCGTTACAAAGGCAAGACCAACGAGATCTTTACGCGCGTCCTCCTGAACGCGGCCCTCTTCGCCGGCGCCTATGCCAGCAGCCGCGAACGCCTGCGCATCCTTGATCCTCTGGCTGGCGGAGGCACGACGCTCTTTGTCGCCCTGGCCGCCGGCTACGATGCCTTTGGCATCGAGGAGAAGCGCCAGGATGTTGAGACGACGGCAGTCTTTCTGCGTCAATACCTCAGCGGCGAAGGAATCACCTTCAAAGAGATTTGCGAGCATCGTCGCAGCGGCAAGCGTTACCAGTTTGAGGTCAGGCCAGGGGACAAGAGCGGCGAGGCGCGCCTCGTGGTATTGGTTCATGGCGACAGCAGCGAGGCCCCGCTGCACCTGAGTAATCTGCCCGGGGGGCCGCGCGTCCATGCCATCGTGGGTGATCTCCCCTACGGCATCCAGCATCCAGGTGAGATCGGCAAGCTCCTGCGCCAGGCCCTCCCTGCCTGGGTCGAGCTGCTGCTGCCAGGGGGCACCCTGGCCCTGGCCTGGAATGCCACCCGCCTTCCGCGCGAAGAGATCGCTGCTCTGGTCGAGCGCTACAGCGGGCTGCAGACGCGCAACGATCCACCGTACACGCAATTTGCGCACACGGTGGATCGCGTCATCAAAAAGCGCGACCTGCTCGTCGCTGTCAAGACCTGAGTGGCGCGCCACGCGGCCAGGACCCCCTGGCCTCTGTCCCATTTAGCTGAGCAGGTTGGCGATGGCAATGGCCTCCTGCTCGTCGAGATCGCCGCTGATGCGAATGCCGAGACCCTGCTCTTTCCAGGACAGGGTGGGGTTATCGCTGCCGGTTGAATAGGTCGCTGTAGTGCCGCGCAGGGTGAGCGTTGTGCCGCTGGGCAGCGGCTCGTTGGCCAGAGCCTTGCCTTCGAGGATCGAGAAGCTCTGGTCTCCTTTCAGATAATGGAGCACAAAGACCTGTCCACTGGCGGTCGAGAGCACATCGACACCCTCAAGCTGGTAATCGCTCTGCGAGGAGGGGATGCTCAGCAGATGGTAGCCGGCCAGTTGCTCCGCCTGGCCAAGGGTCAGCGTGCCGCTGGTGGGTGTGGCGCTGGCTTGCAGCAGCGGGGCCACCTGGGCATTGGCGGGTGGAGTGAAGCTAAAGAGACTGTCGGCCAGAGAGCGATTCAGCTCCAGCGTGGGCAGCTGCAAAGTCACCTGGGCGAAACCCTGTAGATTGAGAACCAGCTTGAGAGGGAGATCGCTGCTGCGATCCAGATAGACATCGCCGCTATAGTCGGGGCCAGCCGTGGCCGATTGCTGAGAAGTGACATGGACGATGGTAGCGCTGTGGCCGTCAACCGTCGCCGACTGCGGTGCCACCGTCGCCCGACTCTGGCTGAAGATAGGATCAATGAGGTTGAGCGTCAACTGATTGGCCGGGTTGGAACTGCTGCCGAAGAGCGCCGAGCCGTCCTGGCTGTTGACGTTCCCAGTGTAGACAATATGGCGCACGGGATTATAAACCCAGAGCTTCCCCCCGTTGCTGACCGTCAGCTCGCCAACGGGAAAGTCACTCAGCGTCGAGCGCAGAATCAGACTGCGGCTCCTGGCCGGGGCTGCTTTCCAGATCTCGCTTGTCAACGTTCCCTGGTAGGTTTCGCCATCAATTTGAATGGTGACCACGGCGTGCAGTGTCCGCGCCGCCGTCAATTGCTGCTCACTCTGCTGTAGCAACTGTTGAGCATTTGCGCTGCTGGCGCTGGAAGACGTCGGCTGTTGGGTCTGGCCACTGTTGCAGGCAGCCAACAGGAGCAACATCACGGGCAAGAGCAAGAGAGAAACAGAGCAGCAGCATCTTCTCATGAGGGTAGACATAGAGAGCCTCTCCGTTGCAGAATGATACATCTTTACATAGGAATATGTAAGTCAAGAATTTTAGGTGAAAGAGAGAAGCATCGTAAGCAAAGATGCCTTCCTATTCTACGCTCTTGAGGTCCCAGGGGCAAGGAGATAGGAAGGTGAGAGCAGAGAGCTGACGGGCAGGGCAGGCGGCAGGCGGCAGGCGGACGGAAGGCGAACCTTAGTGGGTAGTGACCTGGAACAGGGCTGCTGCCTCTGGGTGGGCAGTGCGCTGGATAGTCACGCGCAGCTGCCAGAGGCCACTCATGGCGAACTGCAGGCGTGCGCGATAGAGGCCATCGCTGCTCAGGCGGGCGGTGACCGTGGGCAGGCCCATATTCATCTCCGGCATCGTGCTTTCTACCTGGACACGGGCATCGTTGACAAGCGAGCCGCTGGCGGCTTCGGCAATGCGCAAAGCGATAGTAGCTGGTTGGGTACTGAGCGGCGGGTCGGGGCTCAGCTGGAGAGTGACCTCATAAAGGCCGGCGCGTGCCTGCTGTGACCCTGACTCCGCTGGGGCTGGTGGAATGCTGGCCACCAGGCCCCCCAGCCAGGTCAACAGGGCCAGGAAAAGCAGGCCGAGCAGAATAACGAGCAGATTACGTCTCATTCTCTTTGCAGACCCTCAAGAAGGTGGCGCGCTTACGGGAATCCTCACGTAGATCTTACCATCCTCGATGCGGATGTCAAGCCGCGGCAGAGGGGCCAGATAGCGCAGGTGCCCGGCGGTCGGATCTGCCGCCCCGCTCGCGGTGAAGACGCCGCCGTGGCAGGGACAATGGAACTTGCCATCGCTCTCCTGCCACTCGACCAGGCAGCCCATATGTGTACAGGCTGCGGAGAAAGCGATGATCTCCTCTCCGGTGGAGGGGGTCTCAGTCCCATCGCCGGCTGGCCAGTTCCCGCCACCGTACTCGTTGCTCGTGCTGGGGCCGTGCTCCTGACGAATCACATAGCCAGCGATGGTCTCGGTGACAAAGCGCACGGGGCGCTTGCCGAGGGCCGAGACCTCAGCAACGAAGTGCCAGCGCGATGGAACCTCGGCCCCGATCAGAGCCGGATAGGCTGGGGGCAGGGGCGTGCCAGTTCCCACACTCGTGCTGGTAGGACTCGGGGCGGTCTGACCTGTCGCCCCATGAGGGCCGCCGCTGGCCTCCTGAAGGGCGCGGTCAAGCCCAACGCCAGCGACGAGGGAGGCCGCGGCCACCGCGCTACCGGCCAGGAGACGACGACGCGAGAGCCGTGAGCGTCTCTCTCCAGCCGCTGAGGAAGAGAGGGATGGAGCAGCGGCGGGCAAGGTCGCTGGCTCTGTGGCCTCCTCTGACTCGCCCGGATCTTCCCCGGAAGCGGCCAGCTCACGCTCCAGGCGCGCGCGCAGCTCGGCCACAAACTCCGGGCGAGGTTCTGCGGCGCCGGGAGCTGCTGCACGCAAGAGCGCCGCCAAGCGATAGAGCCGCGCCTGGGTCGGCGTCAACTCCGCGGACAGCGGCGGCCTGCGGTCCTCCTGCAATGCTGCAAGATAGTGCTCCAGCTCCAGATAGTCCTCAAAGCGTTCCTGGTCTCCCTCGGGCATAAACCTCGCCTCCCTTCCGGTCCGTTACCTTTACTGGATGCCTCCAGACTCGTCAGGTTAGCCTGTCACAACGCTCTCTAATTCGGCGGCGCGCTTGAGCGCCCGGAATTGAAGCACCTTCACGTTGGCCTCACTCAACCCCAGGCGGAGGGCGGTCTCCTTAATCGAGAGATTCAAAAGGAAACGGCAGATCAAGACCTCGCGGTAATGGGCGGGAAGAGCCTGCAGGATACGCTGGACGCGCTCAACTGGCCGCTCATCGGGGCACGAGAGCGACAACTCCTCGCTTGGTCCCTGCCAGCCAGCATCGAGCAGCTCCTCCAGAGAATCGAGAGGGAAGCGATAATGATTGCGCCAGTAGTCAGCCAGCGTGGTCCTGGCAACCTGGAAGAGCCAGCGCTGCCAGCTCGGACTGCCAGCGCCGCGCTCGCTGCTCAGCATGCGCACGGCTTTCATGAAGATCTGCGAGGTCAGGTCCTCGGCCTCTTCACGATTGCCGACTTTGCTATAGACATAGCGATAGATGAGATGGAGGTTATCCTCATAGAAGCGTTGAAATGCTTGCACATCCACGGCATCCTGTCCTGTCGCAAGATTTCGCTCCTGATTGCTCTGGCGTGCAATATTCACATTGGCCCTCCTCGCCCTGCCTGCGCATAGGCCGAGGCCCAAATAGCTACGTCGGTCAGTTACAGTCTATCTCAGAGAATCACCTACCTATTACGTCAGTGGGTTACAGCCGGCAAGTGGGCGGCATGAAGGAAGAACTCGCCGCTTTGGCGGGGGAGTGTCAGAGTAGGAGAAGAGAGCAGGGCTGGTCTCCCTCCTGGGGAGGCTGGCGAATGAGCGAGCGGGCGGGCGAACAATCAAACAAGCAAGCAAGCAAGTAGTGGAAGCAGGGGAGCGCCAGGTTTGCGCGACGCTGGCAACTGCAGTATAATAGGCAATGCAACAGGAGCGTCGGCGCACCCACCCAGCGAGGGGCGCCGCGGGGAGCACTGCTGCGCGCAAGAAAGCGCGTCATGGGGAGAGAGAGGCGGCCAGGCGAAGCAAGCGAGAGAGGGCGATCTGATCAGCTTGCGGGGCCACCGAACGAAGCGCCAGGGATGCGCGCCTGATCCTCCCGTGCGCTCTCTCCGGGCTGACCGGGGGGGCATCGACAGGCAGAAGATAGCGAGCGAGGCGGCACGCCCTGGCTGTCTGACTGCTTGCTGAGCGGCTAATCTCGTTCAGCGCTCGCTATCAACGAAGCAAGCAAGCAAAGCAAAGCAACAGCACAACATTACGACAACATCAGAGGCGGGAGCGGTGGGCAAGTGCAGTTGAAGAAGAGGTTATCCTGGATGGCCTTCCTATCGGAGATCAGCAGGCAGGTACGGCGTTGCTAGCCAGACATCCCGAGGCTGGGGGATAGTGAGCGCGGAACCCGAGTGTGGGTGGGACCGCGCCCCGGTACGCCTTGCGAGCGAGATGGGGGGAAGGAGGAAGGGAAAAGGAAGGAGGCGTTGCTCCCGGCTCCCACAGCTTTATCATCTCTCGGCCCGCCCATGCAGCGCTTTCTCCCCCCGCTTCCGCCTGATGAGAATCGAGGAGCGGCATGTATAAAGGACAATCTGGAATGTGGTCCTGGCTGCTGCATCGCGTGACAGGACTGGCGGTTCTTCTCTTCCTGCTTGTGCACATCGTCGATATTGGGTTGCTCTCCTTTGGCCCGGATGTCTACAACGAAGGCATCGCCCTCTTTAGCACTGGCATCGTGCGCGTCATCTCGCTCGGGCTGATTGCCTCTGTACTCTATCATGCCTTCAATGGCGTGCGCATTATTTTAATCGATTTCTGGCCACGAGGTGCTCGCTACCAGGGGGTCATGTTTGCGGTCGTGATGATCCTCACCATTCTCTGTTTCCTGCCGATGGCCTACTTTGTGGTAGCGCCTATCTTCCAGCCCGGAGCCTCTGCCGTGGCGCTGCCCATGTAAGAATGGTGGGATGGGGATGGGCGACGAGGTCAACCGGGAGAAGCGCTAAGAGATCTCTCCTTGGGCCTCTGGCCTGCATCTCGCTTGCGGCCTGCCGGTCTGCCCTGCCCTGTCTGTCAGCGAGCTAACCGAGCAAGCTCGCCGAGCTGGCGAGAGATGAGATGAACCTGTGCAATCTGGCTCCCCGACAACTCCCTGGTGAGCGCGGCGGCGACTGAGTGCCTGTGGAAAGGTCAGTGAGCAAGAGCTCTCGACACCGTGCTGAGAGAGACCCGCGAGAGGCCTGGTAGCTGACGAAGCGGAGGATGAACAGGCGAGAAGAGACAGAAACGAGGGCTTGCTGACCAGCCTGCTCCTGTGGCGCAGTGTCGCGCCTGCCCGCTATGATGACGATCTTGCTCTCGTGAAGAGGAGTGCTGCAACTATGTTACGTGTTCCCAGTGGCTATGGCCCGCGTCCCACGGGCGGCGGCTTTGAGACCTTTTCCTGGTACTTCTTCCGTATCTCCGGGGTAGCACTTATTTTTCTGGCGATCATCCATCTGATCCTCATGCACGTCACGACCGACGTCGCCTGTACCAGCTATCAGTTCGTAGCCCATCGCTATCAAAATCCGTACTGGCGCCTGTATGACTGGCTACTACTGACTCTGGCGCTGCTGCATGGCATGAATGGCCTGCGTGTGGTGATCGATGACTATGTGCGCAGTCGTGGCTGGCGCCTGTTCTTGCTCTCGCTGGTAGGGCTGGCGACGCTGGCGTTCTTCCTGCTTGGAACGATTACGATTGTGACCTTCCAGCCTGTGGCCAGTGGATTGCAGGGTGCCTCCTGTGTGACCCACTAGAGAGAGGGGAATAGCTATGTACCAGAAATTTGATGTGGTCATCGTCGGCGCTGGCGGCGCCGGGCTGATGGCAGCGATGCAGCTTCCCAACGCCAGCGTGGCCGTTCTCTCGAAGGTCTATCCCACGCGCTCCCATACGGGGGCTGCCCAGGGGGGAGTTGCGGCAGCGCTGGGCAATCTGGAGGAAGACCACTGGAAGTGGCACATGTATGACACCATCAAGGGCGGCGACTATCTGGTCGACCAGCCAGCGGCAGAGATTCTGGCCCGCGATGCCATTGACGCCATCTACGAACTGGAGCATCGGGGCCTGCCTTTTAACCGCACGCCGGATGGGCGCATCGATCAGCGCCGCTTTGGTGGCCATACGCGCAACTACGGCGAGGCACCAGTACGCCGCTCCTGTTACGCCGCCGACCGCACAGGTCATATGCTGCTCCAGACCATGTACCAGAACGCCATCAAGAACCAGGTGCGCTTCTTTAATGAGTTCCTGGCCCTCGATCTGTTGGTCAACGAAGGGCGGGTCTGTGGCGTCGTGGCCCTGGAGATTCGCACGGGCGAGATCCATACCTTCCATGCTAAAGCGGTCCTCTTTGCAACCGGCGGTTATGGCCGTGCCTGGCGCGTGACCAGCAATGCCTTCGCCTGCATGGGCGATGGTATGGCCATCGCCTACCGCCGCGGTATCCCCCTGCAAGATATGGAGATGTATCAGTTCCATCCGACGGGCCTCTATAAGGTGGGGGTGCTGTTGAGCGAGGGCGCCCGCGGCGAGGGGGCGCGCCTGCTCAATGGCAAGGGCGAGTACTTCATGGAACGCTACATGCCCACGCTCAAGGACCTGGCGCCGCGCGATATCGTCTCCCGCTGCATCATTAAGGAGGTCAAGGAAGGGCGTGGCGTCAACGGCGAGGACTATGTCTATCTCGACCTGCGCCACCTCGGCGAGAAGGTGATTACGGAGAAGCTGCCCGATATCACCGAGTTCGCCCGCAATTACCTGGGCGTGGAGCCGATCCGCGAGCCGGTGCCGATCCAGCCGACAGCCCACTATGCAATGGGAGGCATCCCCACCGATAACGATGGGCGCGTGGTCATTGATGAGCAGTGGACGCCGCTGCCGGGCTTCTACGCCGCCGGCGAGGTGGCCTGCGTCTCAGTCCACGGAGCCAATCGCCTGGGTACGAATTCGCTGGTCGATCTGATCGTCTTCGGGCGCCGCGCCGGTAAGCACATGGCCAGGTTCATCGCCGAGAACGATCACGTTCCTCTGCCGCCGCATCACGAAGACTTTGCCCGCGAGATGGTCGACCACCTCCTGACCTCCAAGGGGGGCGAGTCGGCGGCGCGCATCCGCAATGAACTGCAGGGCGAGATGCTGGAGAACGTCTTCGTCGAGCGTCAGGAGAAGGGCCTGCAGCATGCAATGGACACCGTTGCGGGTCTGCAGGAGGCCTATCAGAAGGTCCAGCTTCAGGATAAAGGCAAGACCTTCAATACGGAGCTGGTCGAGGCCATCGAGCTGGGTTTCCTGCTGGAGTGCGCCGCTGCCACCGTTCATGGGGCCCTCGCTCGCAAGGAGAGCCGCGGCGCTCACTATCGTCTCGATTATCCTGAGCGCGACGACGTCAACTGGCTCAAGCACACCTTGATCTATAAGGGAGATGGAGCCTGCAACGCCCGTCTTGCCTATAAGGATGTCATCCTGATCGATGACCCAGTCTTTAAGCCCAAGGAACGCAAATACTAGGCGCGTCCCAGCTTCAGGGAGACGCTCTAAGACAGGTGAGGTGCTATGAAAGTTACCCTGCGCATTAAGCGCTTCGATCCCGATAAGGATGCGAAGCCCTACTGGGCCGAGTATACGGTTGAGGCCAGCCCCGTCGACCGCTTGCTGGACGCGCTCAACACCATTAAGTGGACGATCGACGGTACGTTGACCTTCCGCCGCTCTTGCGCGCATGGAGTCTGTGGCTCGGATGCCATGCGCATCAACGGGCGCAACCGTCTGGCCTGCAAAGTGCTGATCCGCGATGTCGGTGAGAAGGTGACGGTTGAACCAATGCTTGGCTTCCCGGTGATCAAGGATCTGGTGGTCGATATGGACCCCTTCTTCCACAAGTACGAGTCCATCAAGCCCTATCTGATCACCTATGATAATGAGCCGGGAACCGAGCGCCTGCAGAGTCCCGAGGAGCGGGCGCGCTACGACGAGGGGACGAAGTGCATTCTCTGCGGGGCCTGTACTGGCTCGTGTCCCTCGATCTGGGGGAACCCCGACTGGGTCGGGCCGGCGGCCATTGTCAACGCCCACCGCTTCATCTTCGATAGCCGCGATCAGGGCACGGCGGAGCGTCTGGCGATCCTCGGGCAGCGTAACGGTGTCTGGCGCTGCCGTACGATCTTTAACTGCTCCGATGCCTGCCCGCGCGGCATCCCGGTCACCGATCTGATCGAGCAGGTGAAGCGGGCCATTATCTACGGCGATCGCAATATTGACTGAGGAACAGCGCTAGCGCTGGGTGTGGTGTGAGATCACTTCGTCCAGCGCTCTGGCGACGGACTACACTGGTCCTGAGAGAGGCGAGAGTGAGGAGGCCAGCGCCAGGGAGGGCCCGGCCCGGCAGACCCCGGGGGCCAGCCGCCCTCGGGCCGTCCGAGCCGGGCTGCTCTGTCCTCAAAGGAGGGAGGAAGGTGCTGCTCCTGCGACTCTCGGGCCTGCCGCTCATGCCGCCGGGGCCTGGCCTGTCGGTGCTAGCGCCAGGTGAGCGAGGAGTGTTGACACTATGTCCTCTGCCATGATTGACGAAGAACGTGCCTCGTGGGAGCATCGCTTTATTACGGCCAACGGTATCCGGCTCCATTATGTGACTCAGGGGCAGGGGCCGCTGGTGCTCTTGCTCCACGGTTTCCCCGAGTTCTGGTACTCCTGGCGCCATCAGATTCCTGTGCTGGCCGAGGCTGGCTACTGCGTTGTAGCCCCCGACTTGCGTGGCTACAACGAGAGCGAGAAGCCGCTTCGAGGCTATGACCTGCGCACCCTGGCGCGCGATGTGGCGGCCTTGATCATGGCACTGGGCTATGAGCGGGCGGTCGTCGTGGGTCACGACTGGGGTGGGGTCATCGCCTGGCAAGTAGCGATGCGCTATCCCGAGCTGGTCGAGCGCCTGGTGATTATGAATGCTCCGCATCCGGCGGCGATGCTGCGCGAGCTGCGTTCCCTCAAGCAGCTGCGCATGAGCTGGTATGTTTTCGCCTTCCAGCTCCCCTGGCTGCCGGAGTACATACTGAGCCGCAACGGGGCCAACGAGATCGGCAGAATGCTACGCGGGAGCGCCGTGCAGAAGGAAGCTTTTCCGCGCTCCGTCACGGCTCAGTACCAGGCTGCCATGAGCAAGCCCGGTGCTCTTCCCGCAGCCCTGGCCTATTATCGACAATTCGTGCGCGATCTGCCGCGGGTCCTCTGGCGACGTCAGTTACGGGCCTTGCCCCAGATTCAGGCCCCGACCCTGCTGCTCTGGGGCCTGCAGGATATCGCTCTCAGCACCGAGCTAACCTACGGCCTGGAGCCGTACGTCAAGCAACTGCGCGTCGTCTACCTGCCCGAAAGCGGCCACTGGGTTCAACAGGAGCAGCCTGAGCAGGTCAATCGCCTGCTGCTCGACTTTCTGCGAGGGCCGGAGACAGACGAGTAAGGCGGGCACCTGAGATCAGGCGACAACGACAGTAATTGTATGATAGCCGGAAGCGCCATCGGGCAATGGCGGCGCCGGACGAGGGTCCTGGACGTTGCCTTGCAGATCGACGGCGCGCGCTGTGATGGTGTAGCTACCGGCCTGAGAAGGCGCGCGCCAGGGCAGTTCCCAGAGAACCCAGGTCAGGGCCGACAGGGGACGCTTGAGGGTCGCGCGCTGCCAGCTCTGCCCAAGGTCAAAGCTTACATCGACCTCGCTGATGCCACGCTCCCCCGAAAAGGCCACGCCGGCAATATAGGTCAGACTGCCCGCTGCCAGGCGGCTCCCGTCAAGAGGGGTATCAATGCGCGTCGTCATGCGGATCTGGGCCTCGTCGCTCCAGCCGCGCTGTTGCCAGTAGCCCTGGTAGTCGTAGTTCACCACCTCGATACGTGTGATCCACTTGGCGTGCTTCATACCATAAATGCCGGGAACCAGGAGACGCAGCGGATAGCCGTGGCGCTCCGGCAAGGTCTGGCCATTCATCCGCACGGCGAGCAGCGTCGTTGGCTCCAGGGCCTTGGCGAGATGGATGCTATCGCTATAATCATCGGCACAGTGGAAGACCACCTTCGTCGCTCCCGCTCTGGGGCGCGCCCGCTGCAGGAGAGCGGCCAGCGGCACGCCCTCCCAGAGGGCGTTGCTCATGTAGGGGCCGCCGACCTCGTTGCTGATGCACATCATCGATTCGTACTGGCGGCGCATAGGCAGCGTCAGCAGCTCGGCATAGGTCAGCGTGTAGGGCTCCTCAACCTGGCCGCCGATCGTGAGGCGCCAGCTCTCGCCGTTGACCACAGGATCAGCCAGCAGATTCTTTGAAACCACATAATATTGATCGTTTGGCGTGATTTCTGAAGAAAGATGAGAAACGGGCACGATAGGGCCGTAGTTCGGTTGGGGAGGTGGGACGATGCGGCTCTTGAAGCCGCGCAGCGTGACTGTAGGGGCGTGGGCGCCCTGGGTAATAAAGCGGAAAGCGAAGGCGGCCAGCAGACCCACCCCAGCGAGGATCAGGCCGCGGCGCAGCAGGGTTTGACGCTGCTCACGCACCTCGGCCCGGCGCTGCTCCTCGCGGATGCGGCTGGCGGTCAGCCAGTGATAGGCGGGCGGGAAGAGCACGGCGAAGACCAGGCCGCTGACGGCCAGGCTCCACATGCTATTGACCCAGCCAATGCTCAGAGAGGTCCCAAAGAGGCCGGCCCCGGTCAGCGGGAGCAGCACCAGGCCGGCGAAAAGCCAGAGCGAGGCCGCCAGCAGGAGGCCGTCCCCCAGTCCTGGCCCCCGGTCGGGCTTGGGCAAGAAGCGCCGGCGGGCCAGCAGGTAGAGGCCACCGCTGGCGGCGAGGACCAGGCACTGGCCCAGGATGACGCAAACCAATAAGTAGCGCTTCGCCTCGTCGCCGAGCAATTGCTGCAGCAATTGGAAGAGCGACAGGGGCATCAGCGCCGTAATGGTTGCCCCGACCTGCTCGGGCAGAGACACGCCATGAGCAAAGGTACTCAGCAAGAGCATACAGCCCGAGGAGACGAGTCCCGCCAGCAAGCCGGCGCCGCTGCCGGCAAGGAAAGCCTCCTGAGTAGAAAGCCTCGGAGGCGAAGAGGTCTCAGGCGAAACCATTGTTGACGAAACAGCCCTTTCTAGCGCGAGCCTGAAGGAAAAGAAGAAAGCCGGGCGGCCTCAGTAGATCAAGATCAGCTCCGCGCCATCTTCATCCCATTATTGTAAGTCAGGCCACATCATCAATGCTACACGCGGGAGCAAGGCTTCTTTGACAGGCCGATCGTGGGCATATCCTGCGAGAAGGGCGACAGGCTCAAACAATCAGGCGCAGAGGGAAAGCGAGCTCAGGAGAACGGTCACTTGTTGCTTGCCTGCAAATGGAGTATCATCTATGCCGAATAGCGCTCCCCTTGCCTGCCGAGGCCGCATCTGAAGCGTAGCGTGCGTCCCGCTCGCTGGCTGGTTGGAGGCGCTGGAGCGCACACAATCGGCAGTCGCCCCTCTCTTGCGTCCAGGACAGAAGGACGCCACTAGTAAAAGACCATCTGCGAGGAAGCCGAGACTTATGCCAGAAGACCAAGTGATCACAGCTACGACGACAGCAGCGACGACAGACACTGCGCATCTCCCCCTGGCCGTCGGCGTTGATCTGGGAGGAACGCAGCTACGGGTAGCGGTGCTGCGCGGGGCCACCCTGCTCTCGCGCGTGGGCCTGCTGACCGGCGAAGACGCAACGCCTGAGCGTCTGATCCCGCGCATTTGCGACGCGATTCGTCAGGCGCTCTCTGAGGCGCGGGTTGAGCTCGGGCAAGTGGCTGGTATTGGCTTAGGAGCGCCAGGCCCGCTCAACAGCCAGAGCGGCGTCATCTACTCGCCGCCCAATCTCCCGGGATGGGAAAACGTCCCCATTCGCGATATCCTGCAGAAAGACTTTCCGGTGCCGATCTACATCGAGAACGACGCCCATTGCGCGGCCCTGGGCGAATACATGTTTGGGGCCGGGCGTGGCAGCGAAGACATGGTCTACATGACCGTGAGCACGGGGATCGGCGGCGGTATCATCTGCAAGGGCCGCTTGTTAGAAGGAGCGGGGGGAACCGCTGGCGAACTGGGGCATATGACCATCGACCTCAACGGGCCCCGCTGTAACTGTGGCAATATCGGCTGTTTAGAGGCCATTGCTTCGGGGACGGCCATTGCCCGGCGGGCCAATGAGGCTATTGCTGCTGGCCAGGGAGCCGAGCTACTCGCCTTTGCGCGCTCGCTCGATGAGCAGACGGCCCGCCAGCTCCATCTGCCTGCTGGCACGGAGAAGGAAAGCATCGAGCGAGTCAATGCTCGCACCGTCGGCGAGGCAGCGCGTGCTGGCATCGGACTGGCGCGGCAGATCATTGGCGAGGCGGCTCGTGGGCTGGGCGTGGGACTCGTCAACGTGATCCATATCTTCAATCCGCGCAAAATTATTCTGGGGGGCGGCGTTATGCAGCTCGGCGACCTGGTTCTTGGGCCAGCCCTCGATATTGTCGAGCAGCGCGCAATGAAGGCTCCGCGCTCCATCGTGAGCATCGAGCTGGCGCAACTCGGCCCCAACGTCGGTTTGATCGGGGCTGGCACCCTGATCTACTATCATGCCTGATCCCTCCGCTCGTCCGGGCTGGTCCCAGCCGGCGGGCGAGCCGGCGAGCTGGTGGAAGAGAGGCCAGGCAGGAAAGCGACAACAGTCAGGCTGAAGATGGTGACAAAGAAGAAGGAACGTCTCGACGTTGCACTGGTGCGTCGCGGCCTCGTAGCCAGCCGAGAGCGTGCCCAGGCCCTGATCATGGCTGGGCGCGTCTATGTGGGCGAGCGACGCCTGGAGAAGCCCGGCGCCCAGGTGCCCGACGATGCCGACATCCGCCTCGATCTGGCTGCGCCTGAACTGCGCTACGTCAGTCGCGGCGGGTTGAAGCTCGAAAAAGCCCTCGATGTCTTCGCTCTCGATCCGCGGGGACTGATCGCTCTGGATGTTGGCGCCTCGACTGGCGGCTTTACCGATTGTCTACTGCAGCGGGGGGCGGCCCGCGTCTATGCCGTTGACGTCGGGCATGGACAGCTTGCCTGGAGGCTGCGCAGCGACGCGCGCGTCGTCGTCATGGAAGGGGTCAACATCCGCTACCTGGAGACCTTGCCGGAGAGGCCGCAATGCGCGACTATCGATGTCTCCTTTATCTCGTTGCGCCTCGTTCTACCGCCGGTAGCGCGCTTGCTGGCCTCTGGCTCCTGGGTGGTGGCGCTGGTGAAGCCGCAGTTTGAGGCCGGGAAAGAGGAGGCTGACCGGGGCGAGGGCATTATCCGCGATCCGCGCGTCCATGAGCGCGTCCTACGCGAGCTGTCAGCCTGGATTCCCGAGCATACGCCGCTGCAGCTGCGCGGTCTGGTCGAGTCCCCCATTGCCGGCAGGGAGGGCAACAAAGAATTTCTGATGTACCTTGTCCTTCCATAGGGGACATCCCAGACAAGGAAGCTCTGGGGGTGCGCGCACTCACTGGCGAGGCAAAGGAAGGCCCGCCGGGAGCCGGTGCTCTTCCAGCGACCTGTGCTCTGGCTCTGCGGCTAGCGAAAGGGGTCGAGGTGGGGGGGAAGAGCCTTAGCGGGCAGGCAGCGCAGAGCAAGGGGCAGGAAGAAACAAGGAGGAAGAGCAAGCTGGCTCGTGGGGCGAGGGAACGCCATCAGCTTTGCGCTGTCTGCTGGGGATTGCCCAGCCGGCGGCCAGGCCAACAGACTGGGAAGGTCGGGCTACAATCTGGTACAATAACAGCAAGGTAGAGGTAGACCGTTCCTGGGGTGACGCGCCAGCTTGCTCCTCCTGGTGGGCCTTCATGTCTCGGGGGCGTGGCCGAAGGCGAGCGCGCTCGTGCCGCAAGGGAGCGAGCCGAGAGGTGAGAGGAGGGACCGGGCGGAGCGGCCAGGAGAGACGAGACGGGAACGGGGCGCGTCAGCCGGGGGTCAGCCAGGCGCCGCCTGCAGCAGGCGAGAAAAGAGGAAGATCATGGAGATTCCAACGGTCAACGTGCCCGACCAGTTCAATGCGGCCAGCGCCTTTCTTGACGCGAATCTCGCACAAGGGCGCGGTGGCAAAGTCGCCATCTCTTATGAAGATCAAACCTTTACCTATGCACAGGTGGCCGAGATGGCCAATCGTGTGGGCAACGGCTTACTAGAACTCGGCGTCGAGATGGAGCAGCGGGTGGCCCTCCTGCTGCTCGATTCCCCCCAGTTCGCGGCCTCCTTCTTTGGAGCCATCAAGATCGGCGCGGTTCCTATTCCTATGAATACCATGCTGCGCCCCAACGACTATGTCTACATGCTCAACGACAGCCGGGCCAAGGTCCTGCTCGTCCATGCCGCCCTCTGGCCACCACTGCGTCAGGTACTGTTCCAGTTGCGTTTTTTGCGTCATGTGGTCGTAGTTGGTCTGGAAGCGGGGGCCGCCGGTACGACGCTGCTGGCGGGCCGTCAGCGTGTGGTCCTGCACGATTTCGAAGGCTGGATTGCCCGCGCCTCACCCTCGCTCAGTCCTGCCCCCACCAGCAAAGATGACAGCGCCTTCTGGCTCTACAGCTCTGGCAGCACAGGTTTCCCCAAAGGCTGTGTACATCTCCAGCACGACATGACGTTTTGTCTGGAGTGTTACGCCAAACCTGTGCTAGGCATCACCAAAGACGATGTTACCTTTTCTGCGGCGAAGCTCTTCTTTGCCTATGGGCTGGGCAACGCTCTCTATTTCCCCTTTGGGGTTGGGGCCAGCACCGTGCTCTATCCTGGGCGCCCCCTGGCTGAAGACATGTTCAAGGTAGTGGAGCGCTATCGGCCCACCATCTTCTACGGTGTGCCGACGCTCTACGCCAGCATGCTCAGCGTGCCCGAAGCCGAGAAGCGCTTTGACTTCTCATCGGTGCGTGTCTGTGTTTCGGCGGGCGAGTCGCTGCCGGCGGATATTTTGCGTCGCTGGGAAGAGAGATTTAAGGTCCCCATTCTTGATGGGATTGGGAGCACCGAGATCCTGCACATCTTTATCAGCAACCGTCTCGGCGACATCAAGCCGGGCAGCTCGGGCAAGCTTGTGCCGGGCTATGAAGCGAAGATTGTCGATGAGGAGGGTCAGCCGGTAGGTCCGGGCGAGATTGGTAACCTGCTCATTCGGGGAGACAGCATTGCCGCCTATTATTGGAACAAGCATGAGAAGACCAAAGATACCATTACTGGGCACTGGATTCACACCGGCGACAAGTATTATGTAGATAGCGAGGGCTACTATTGGTACTGCGGACGTGCGGACGACATGCTCAAAGTCAGTGGTCAGTGGGTCTCGCCCGTGGAGGTCGAGAATGTCCTGATCGAGCATCCCGCCGTTCTGGAGGCGGCGGTGGTGGGGGCCTACGATAGCGATCGCCTGGTCAAGCCCAAAGCCTTTGTCGTGCTCAAGCCTGGCCAGGAGGCTTCCGAGTCCCTGGTTAGCGAGCTACAGAACTTTGTCAAGGGTCGACTGGCGCCGTTCAAGTATCCCCGCTGGGTGGTCTTTGCCTCGGAGCTCCCCAAGACAGCGACTGGCAAGATCCAGCGCTTCAAGCTGCGGGAGACAGGGGAGACTGCCCCTTTGGCGTGAGCTGACCTGAACGAAGGCCGGAGAGAGCGGGAGCGGCACGGCTTGCCTGGCTCAAGGTCAAAGTACTGAGTGAGGAGAAGGCCGTTGGGTGGCAGGCTGGTCGGGTCTGCGCCTGCCGACGGCCTGGCGTCCCTACTACGGAGGAGAGAGTGCAACAGGCTTATCGTGCGCTACGTATTCTGGCTGAGGCGCAGACGGTGCGCCTGATGGTGACACCCGAGCCTTGTGCGCTGCTGCTGGACGAGCTGGCGAGCGCCTGTGCGGCCCTGCAGAGTGGGGGTGCTGGCCTGACCTGCGTCATCCTCGATTTCGGGGCCTCTCCACGGCAGGCTGAAGTGGGTGGGAGTCCCATCGTAGCAGGCTGCCGTCCGGGCGCGGGAGAGGCGGCGAAGCTGCGCAATGAAGCTGAGCGCGCAGCGGCGCTCGTGCGAGCCGTGCCGCAGCCGGTGCTGGCCGTGGTACGTGAGGCGCTGTCGGAGGCGGCCTCGCTCCTGGTGCGAGCTGCCGACCTGGTCCTGGTCGCACGCGAGGCCACTGTTGTGGTTCCGATCAGCGGGGCGCGTGGCCTCGAGCGTCTCCCTGGTGAGCAGGCTGTTCGGCTAGGCCAGGCCACCTGGTGTGCGCCGGCTCGTCAGCTTGACAGGCGGCTAGAAGAGGTGCTGGCCTTGCTGCGTCGCAGTAGTGCCGCGGCCCTGCGCCAGGCGAAGGCCGCTGTGCGACTGGCGCAGCGCTGGCTCCCACCTGGCGGGGGCCTGCCCACATCGCCGTGGTTAGAGCCAGGCAGCTTTTCCCTGCCGCTGCCCACTGAAGAGGAGGATGAAGAAGCCCGCCGTCTGCGCGAGAGCCACGGGCGCCTGGAGGCACTCCGCCGCGTCAACAGCTTCTATCTCAGCGAAGTGTCGCGCTCGGTGGATGCTCAGGAGGGCCTGCGCGCCTTTCTGGAAAAGCGGGCGCCGCGCTGGCAGCAACAACAGGAGCAACGGGAGCGCGAGAGAGCATGACCACAGATCACCAGACTGCCCGGCAGCAGGAGCCGTCGGGGCTGCGGCCCTGGGTGACGCGCGCCGCCGAGCGGGTATTAGATACACCCTATCTCAAAGTGCGGCGTGAGGAGGTGCTGCTGCCGGATGGCACCCTGATACCTGACTACTACATTATCGAAAATCGGGGCTGGGTCGGGATCGTCCCCCTTACCTCCGATGGACGTTTCTTGCTCAATCGACAGTATAAGCATGGCATTGGGCTGGAGGTGCTGGAGTTTCCCGCCGGCGCCATCGATCCTCATGAAGACGATCCTCTGCTCACGGCCCATCGCGAGCTAATGGAGGAGACGGGCTACAGTGTGGCTGCTGAGAAGATCGAGCTGCTGGCTCACATGTATGCCAATCCCACTGGGGCCCAAACGCGCATCTGGTGGTATCTGGCGCGTGACGTCGAAAAGACCGGCGAGCAGAAGGTGGACCCACGCGAGGTGATTGAGAACCTGCTCGTCACACCACGCGAGCTGCTCGCCCTGATCCATAGCGGGCACTTCGCGGTCCAGGGCCAGATCGCCGCCGCCTACATGGCTCTGGAACGCCTGGGTTATCTGCGCGCCTCCTTCTAGCTCAGACAGGCGAGCGCTGCTGCAGAAGTCTGGTCGCACGCGCACGGGCTACCCCCAGTGCTCGCCATGTTGGCTGGCTGGCTGCCTGCACTGTGCCCTGTGGCAGAGTCTCTGCACGGGGCCTCTCCCCGGCCTCTCCCTGCCACCTGGCTCTCCTGGCTGCGTCCAGGCCGGGCCTCGCCTGCCCCTGACCTTACAAAATCTTTACAAAAGGTTGCAGGTTTTCTCACCCTCCGGCGCTATGCTCTATATGCTATAACTGAGAGGATACTTCCTACCTGTTAATAGAAGGACAGGACAGGACAGGTGGGTCATGAAAATCCTGATTATAGAAGATGAAAACAACATTGCACAGCTCATCCGCCTTTATCTGGAGCAGGCTGGCTATGAGGTAGTCATAGCTGGAGATGGGGTGGCGGGGCTGGAGCTACATGCACGAGAGAAGCCCGATCTGGTGATTCTCGACCTGATGCTGCCAGCTCTTGATGGGATGGAAGTCTGTCGCCGCATCCGGGCGTGGGCGGATACACCCATCCTGATGCTGACGGCGCGGCAGGGAGAAGAGGATCGCATTGCCGGGTTGGAGCTGGGGGCAGACGACTACCTGGTCAAACCGTTCAGCCCGCGCGAGGTCGTCAGCCGGGTGCGAGCCATCTTGCGGCGCACGGCTCTGGCTGGGGCTGGGGCCCATCGAGCGGGGGCTGCGGGAGGAAACGGCAGCGAAGGAGGTCAGAATGAGCAGACTCGGCAAGGAAGCGAGCGCGAAGAGCTGCGCTTTCCGGGCCTGGTCATCAACATCCCGGCGCGGCGAGTCGAGGTCAACGGGCAGCGCGTCGCCCTGACCGTCAAAGAGTTCGACCTGCTGGTCGTCCTGGCCTCCTCGCCAGAGCGCGTCTTCACGCGCGAGGTCTTACTCAACAAGGTTTGGGGGTATGACTACCTGGGCGACGGGCGCACGGTCGATGTCCATATTGGCACGCTACGCAAGAAGATCGAAGCGGTGCCTGGGGCGCCGCGCAACATCAAGACTGTCTGGGGAGTTGGCTACAAGTTCGAGCCAGAGGCGCCCGCATGAATGAACCGGCGACTAATCCTGCTCATGTGCCTCCTGTTGCCCCAGAGGAGCAAGGGGCCACTGGGCTACTGTCCTTGAGCCTGCGCAGCAAGCTGGTGCTCAGCTACCTGGCGGTCGCCCTGGGGGCGATCGTCGTGCTTGCCATTGCCGTGATTGCGGCTGTCTACAACTACTACTACACGGCCCAGATCCGGCAGTTGCAGGATACCGCCCAGACCTATGCTCGTGGCATCGAGGACTTCTACACCTACCAGCTTGGCGGGCACTGGGGTCCTTTTTCGCTGCGTTTTCCTGTGCCTGCTCTCCTGGTGATCGTTGACCAGAGTGGTCATCAGCTCCTCTGCAATCCACCCGCTGGTTTTGATAGCCAGTTCTGCTCTGAGGCGGCCATCACGCAGTCGGCGGCCCAGGCCCTGCAGGGCAATGAGGTTGATGGACATCTGGAGAGCAGTGGTTTCAAGGGCCTGTACGTCAGTGTGCCGCTCTACGACGAGAGCAGCGGCAGTCATCAGCTCATTGGGGCCTTGCTGATTGCCCAGCCGGAGGCCTCGCCGCAGCGCTTCCTCAGCAATGTGACACAGGCCATCCTGCTAGCGGGCCTGCTCATCGGCGTCGCCGTGATCATCTTCAGCCTGCTGCTGGCGCGTCGTTTGACCCGTCCGCTGGAGTCGCTGACCGCCGCCGTGGAGCGCATGAAAGAGGGCGACTATTCGCAGCGCGTGGACCCGCCCCCAACTCAGGATGAGCTGGGCCGTCTGGCCCAGACCTTCAATGCTATGGCTGATCGCATTGAGGTCGACGTGGCCGAGCTGCGCCGCCAGGACCAGATTCGGCGCGATATGATTGCCAACATCGCTCATGATCTGGCCACACCCCTGACGGCCATTCAGGGCTTCAGCGAGGCCCTGGCCGACGAGGTTATTCAGGAGCCAGGAGCGCGCAAGGAGACGGCCCAGCTCATCGCGCGCGAAGTTCAGCGCCTGCGTCGTCTGGTAGCTGATATCCAACATATGACCTTGCTGGAGTCGGGGCGGGCCCGGCTCGATCTGGCACCGCTCGATCTGGCGGTGCTTGTCGATGAGACGCTGACGGTCATCGAGCCGGAGTGCACACAGGCTGGCATCACCCTGCAGAACGCCATTGACCCACGGATGCCTCCAGTCCTGGCCGATAGCGACCGCATTACTCAGGTGCTGCTCAATCTCATCGATAATGCGCGCCGCCATACACCTGCCGGAGGCACCATCACAGTGGGAGCCAGGCATCTGGGGCGCATGCTGGAGGTCTGGATACGCGATACGGGCGTGGGAATTGACCCGATCGATCTTCCTCACATCTTTGAACGCTTCTATCGCGCCGATCGGGCGCGCAGCGGGGGACGTGGTGGGAGTGGTCTGGGCCTGACCATTGTGAAGGCCATTGTGACCGCCCACGGCGGGGCAGTGGCCGCTGAGAGCACGCCAGGTAAGGGAACCTGTATTCGCTTTACCTTGCCGCTGGCCCCCAGCCAGGAGGAGCAGGGGAGCCCTGCCGGGTCGAAGCCGGGGCGCGATCGCCGGGAGAAAAGTGGGAAGCTTTTGCCCCCCACATGGGGATATAATACATAGAAGAGCCACCAGGACCCGGCACGGTATGGCGACGACGGACAGCGGCGCTAGAACGGGCCGATCTGCCATACTCTGCCGGGGGAGTGGTGCCTCGTCAACTGCTGACGCCAAACCTGCTCAAGCATGCTGACAGGAAACAGGTCTCTCATTGAAGAGGCCAGGCGCTGCTGGACAGCCAGTCCTCCCTTCCTCGTTGTGGCAGGCTCACAACGAGCCAGGAAACTGCTGGCTGACAGAAAAGGATCGGTGTGGCGTCTTGAGAGCGAGGGCGTCAGAAAGCAGTGAACGCAGAGCAGAGTAGAAAGGAGCGCCTCACTCATGGCGATCGATCCGAGCGTGATTGGCAAGACCTCGGCCCCCCAGACCTTCGAAGTCACGGAGGAGGCAGTGCGACGCTTTATGGAGGCGACCGGCGACCCCGCACTGGAGCGGCAGACTCCGCTCGTCTATGCCCCTCCTACTTTCCCGACGACGTTCCGCGTCCGCCCTCCAGAACTGCAGATCGATCCCTCGCGGATGCAGCTGCTGCATGGCGAGCAGAGCTATCGCTATCTGCGCCGCCTGCGCGTCGGGGAGCAGGTGACCTGCGTGGCCCGCGTGGCCGATGTGCGTGAGCGCAGTGGGCGCTCCGGCCCCATGACCTTCGTGATTCTAGAGACTGAAGGACGCGACGCTAACGGCCAGCTGCTCTTTACGGCAGAAGGTACCCTGATTGTGCGTGCGAAAAAGCACGACTAACCGTTGACAAATCTTAGGGGTCAGTATACAATACAATGCGGAATCTATGAGAGATGCCCTCGTGGCGGAATGGTATACGCAGCAGGTTGAGGGCCTGTGCCCGTAAGGGCGTGGTGGTTCGAGTCCACTCGAGGGCACCCTCATGAGCGCTGCTCATATCCGCCTGGCGAGCGGCACGAAATTGAGCGGCGCCGCTCGTCGGCGGATGCTGAGCTTCCTTCTCTCCTCTTCTCTTCTTTCTTTGCTGCTGAAACAGCAAGCACAACGATGCCCTCGTGGCGGAATGGTATACGCAGCAGGTTGAGGGCCTGTGCCCGTAAGGGCGTGGTGGTTCGAGTCCACTCGAGGGCACCGCTCTGATGGTGGTTGGAAGAGGCGGCCAGGCCATGCAGGTCCGTCTCTTCCGCCTCCTTTGTCGGCTAAAGATGGGTCACATGGGCGACTAGCTCAGTTGGGTAGAGCGGCTGCTTTACACGCAGTAGGTCAGGGGTTCGAGTCCCTTGTCGCCCATTCTCTTTCTTCTCCTGTATGCTTTCCTCTCTTGCTCCCTCCCTCCCCAATGCGGATACGTGTGCTATCCTGCTGTCTCTTGCTGCCACATGCCACAGCAGTGTGAGCGCAGCAATCGGTCTGTCTACGCCCGTTTGAGCGAAAAAGCGGCCCAGGCTGTTTGGGCTGCTGTCACCAGAGCAAAAGCAGGCCTGGCTCGCTGAGCGCGAGGAGCTGTTAGCGTGCTACATTGTCAGCTGAGAGAGCGGACGCTATCATTCATCATAGCAGCGCAGGCAAGCGAAGCCGCGTCCGTCACTGTCCTGTCAGCGGTGTCACAGTGTCATAGTGTCAGCCGGCCCAGCTCTCCTCTGTTGTGCTTGCCTGTCTAGGGGAGGCTTGTCTCTTTCTTTGCTTGCTGGGGCCAGGCTTCTCATGTCCGGCCAGGCGACAGGAGCGGGCGAGCCAGTGGCTGGCTGACGGGGGCTTCCGCTGGCAGAGAGAAGCAACTGAGCAAAGTTGCTCAAGACAAAGGAGGCGAAACGTGAGTATCACGCATGGTGGCTGGCTGGTTGCCAAGATCCTCAAGCGCGAGGGCGTCGAAGTGGTCTTCACATTGAGCGGGGGGCACATCGCAGCCATCTACGATGGCTGTCTCCGTGAGGGCATTCGCGTCGTCGACACTCGACATGAGCAAGCGGCAGTTCATGCTGCTGAGGGCTGGGCCAAGTGTACGCGCCGGCCAGGAGTAGCCTTGTTAACTGCCGGTCCAGGGGTCACCGATGGAGTGACCGGCATTGCCAACGCTTATCTGGCGGGCAGCCCAGTGCTGGTCATCGGCGGAGCGGCGCCGCTGAGCCTGTGGGATCGGGGCGCCTTGCAAGAGATGAACCAGATCGATCTACTGCGCCCCATCACCAAATGGGCGCGCACCGTCCACGAGACCGGGCGTATTCCCGAGTATGTGGCTGCCGCCTTTCGCCAGATGCTCAATGGCAAGCCTGGCCCCGTCTTCCTTGAAATCCCGATGGATATTCTCAACAACCTGGCCGACACCGACAACGTCACAGACCCCGGCGAGCCGAGCAGCTACCGCCCGGCGGGACCCGTACAGCCGACGCCGGACCAGGTAGAGAAGGCTGCCGCTCTCCTGGAGCAGGCTGAGCGTCCAGTCATTATGGCGGGAAGCGCCGTCTGGTGGTGCGATGGCGCCGAAGCCTTGCGCGAGCTGGCCGAACGCATTCAGGCCCCGGTCTATCTCAATGGAGCCGGACGGGGATGCCTGCCTCCTACTCATCCCCTCTTCTTCAGCGCCTCCCGACGTAAGGCCCTGGAGGGCGCCGACACTATCCTGGCCATTGGGACGCGCATGGACTTCCGTCTCAATCATGGACGACCGCCGCTCATTCCCGCCGAGGCACGCCTGATCTGGTTCGATCTCGCGGGCGAAGATATCGGGGTCAATCGCGGGGCCGAGGTGGGACTCGTCGGCGATGTCGGCCTCGCCATGCACCAGGTGGCGGCGGCCTGCAGGCCGTATAGTGGTGAGCGCGCCTGGCTACGCTTCATTCGTGAGGCAGAAGCCAAAGCCTGGGAGCGCGACGCGGCAGCACTCAACTCCGATGCGGTACCCATTCATCCGATGCGCCTCTGTAAGGAGATTCGCGACTTCATCGACGAAGAGACCACCGTCATCGGCGATGGAGGCGACATCGTCAGCTATGGCGGACGGGTGATCAACGTCTCTCGCCCTGGCTATTGGCTGGATGCCGGTCCGATGGGAACGCTTGGCACCGGCACTGGCTTCGCTATGGCCGCCCAGCTGGCGCGCCCTGGCAAGCGCGTGCTGATTCTGCATGGAGACGGAGCCTTCGGCCTGAATGGAATGGAGTTTGAGAGTATGGTGCGCCACAAGCTGCCAGTGGTTTCGGTGATCGGCAACGATGGGGCCTGGGGCCAGATCAAGCATCCCCAGAAGGCCCTCATTGGTCACGCCACAGCGGCAGAGCTGGCACCGGGTATCCGCTACGATAAGATGGTGGAGGCGTTGGGCGGCTATGGCGAGCTGGTAGAACGACCCGAGGAGATTCGCCCGGCCTTAGAGCGGGCCTTTGCCTCTGGGCTGCCGGCCTGCATCAATGTGCTGATTGACCCCGACAAGCCCTACAGTCGTTCCACTAACGTTGCGGTCTAGCAGACCTCAGCGCCTCTCTGGTCCGCACCGCGCTGTTTACTTAGCCTTAGCGCTGGCCTGACCCCAGCAAAGCCAAAAAAGCCGGCGACAGGATACGAACGAAGCGACGGGGACGACGCCGGTCGAACGTTGATCAAACCGGCGCCATCTCCGTCGCTCTGCATCGTGCTGAGGAGACGGGCGCGGCCCAAACCCTGGCCGGCTGGCTGGCTGAGAACGGTCCTGTACGAACCAACACAACACCCCTTTCACGTCGGGGAAGGACCAGCCAGCACGCCAGGCAGGCGCGCCGCGCCTGTGAAAGATACTCCTCGTGTTGTGAGCGCTCTGTTTGGGAGACGGACGAATCCGAATTCTTGCTTCTCTCGGACTGACCTCTACCTCTTTCAGGCCGGCTGCTCAAATCGCCTGCGCTGCAGCGCAGCTAGCTACGCAGGCCGGCGATACGGTAGGGCCTCCAGGTCTTCTCTTATAGCTATGCTATGCAGCCTATCGCGCTGCCTGTCGAGCTGAGTGAGGCGTCGGCCTGGACCAAACTAGGGCTGGCAGGACCATTCACGCCAGGTGAACCCGTCACGGGCAAAGACCTCGTAAGCGGCACGAATGTTGGCCGCCGCATTGTAGGGCGAGTAGGCCGCCTGGGAGGTGGTGGCCCAGGTGCTCGGCAGGAACTGGAAGAGACCTGCCGCTCCCGATGAGCTGTTGGTCGCATACGGGTTCAGGCTCGACTCACACTGGGCGACGCTCAGGGCCTGCGCCCCATAGGAACCGAAAACCTGATAGATCATCTGCGGAATCGAGCCACTCACGCTCTGAGAGGCGGTCGAGGCCGCGCTGCTCTGAGCCGGCTGGCTCTGGACACTCACCGAGGTCGCGCTGCTATTCCCCTGACCGGGAATGCACACTTGCTGCCCCGGGAAAATCAGGTTCGGGTTGGCAATGTGATTATAGGAAGCCAGCGTCTCCCAGCTGGTCCCGTAACGCTGGGCGATGCCACTCAAGGTGTCGCCCGAGACGACAGTGTAGCAGCCACCGGCAGCCTGAGCGTGGGCCCCCTGGCTGCTCAGGGTAAACAGGGCGCCGGCCAGCGCCAGGGCCAGCATGAGGCTGGCGGCAAACTTCTTGAAGAGACGACCTCCCTTGTTCTGCTGTTCGCACTTACGAACGTCCGTATGTAGTAACTGCATGTAACCCCTTCTGACTAAACCTACAAGTCTCCCCAAACAGCGGCCTCCGACAGGCAAGATAGCTGTGCTGAGCGACTACCCTCGCGCTTTGCCCCCCACCAGGGTGGCAAAAGCGGCCAGGCCAGATCGGCCCGCTCAGCAACCCGCCAGAAGCTCTGGCGTTCCCTCGAGCCGCAAAGATGCTCCCTGTAAGCGGCAGCCGAGCGGCGCGGGAACACGCATATGATAGCATGAGCTAAATTGGAACATGCAAATACTCTTTGAAACATAGCCAAAACTGGCTATTGTAGTGTTAAAGCAAGCGTGCGTAAGAATGATGGGAAGACTATAGATGATAGGCCGACTATTTATGCAGAAGCCAGGGGGCAAGAAGAACCTGGATTATCAACGAACGGGGAGGGGGGAGCGTTTCAGGCGTGGGGGGGTGGTTGAGAGCCTGGGGGAAGGAAGGCAGTGCGGGGGGTGTTCTCTGGCGCTCTCGACTGTGCAGATCACAGATAGGCGCGGGCCTCGGTGGCTTTGAAGCTGGCGTAGATCTGGCGGCCCTCGTGCAGTGTCAGGCGCTGGAGCGACTCTTCCGTGATCTCAGCGGTCAGAGGGGGGAGAGCGGGATCGATCTTGATGCTCACACGCACGCGCCCATCGTGAGCCGGGCTATGGCTGGCGCTCAGTGGTAAGATCTGCACGATCTCGCCGGCGAAGACATTGCGGGCCGAGCCTTCGGGTGGCGCGGGGTAGAGCGTGATGCTGCGGGGGTCGATGACCACGCAGGCCTCGTGCGCATTGCCAGGGTCCGCTATTGCGTCCTCGTCCAGGGAGGCGCTCACCAGCAAGGGGCGGCTGCTGCCGCTGATGGCCAGAGTACAGAGGGCGCTGGCCTCGCGGGCCACCACTTGCCCGCGCCAGAAATTCAGTCCCACCAGCTCAGCGATGTAGGCCGAGCGAGGACGCTCCAACAGCTCGCGTCGACTGCCCTGCTGGATCACCTGGCCGTTGTCAAGGACCACAATTTGATCGCCGAAGAGCAGCGCCTCCAGGTGGCTATGGGTCACAAAGATGGTTGTAATCCCAATCTCGCCCAGCAGGCGGCGCAGTTCCTGGCGCACCTCGCGCTGAGTCTGCACATCGAGGGCGGCCAGCGGTTCGTCGAGCAAGAGCAAGCGGGGCTGCAGCACGAGGGCGCGAGCCAGCGCAACGCGCTGTTGCTGTCCACCCGAGAGTTGGGCTGGACGGCGCGCGGCCAGACCGCTGAGGCGCATCTGCTCGATGGCGGCCTCTGTGCGCCGACGCACTTCCTGTCCACGCAGGCCCTGGGCTCGCAGGCCGAAGGCGATGTTTTCGAAGACCGTCAGGTGCGGGAAGAGCAGGTAATCCTGGAAGACGTAGCCGATGGGCCGCTCCTGGGGAGGGACGAAGAGAGCACGCTCGCTATCAAAGTAGCAGATGCCGTCAAGGGTCATCTGCCCGTAGGTAGGGCGCAACAGGCCGGCCAGCAGGCGCAGCACCGTCGATTTGCCTGCCCCACTCTCGCCGAGTAAGACGGTGGTACGGCCAGCCTCCGCGTGCAGTGTGAGCTGGAGGTGAAAGTGGCTTCCCTGTTCTGATGACGAACGCCGGCCAGGCTGGCCTGCGAGATCAGCCTCAAACGTAGCGGTCAACATAGCTGTAGCTAGTATAGGCGAAGGTCTGCTCTTCTGCAAGCGTTCTGTCTCGTGGAGTTCGGCACGGCACAAAACATCGGTCCAGCTGGTTGCGAGCAGTGCCTCTTACAAGAAAGGCCCAGAAGATGAATATGATATGATGTACAATACTAACTTTCTCCTGGCTCAGAGAAGAAAATCGATAAGAATGGCCCTATTGTAATAAGAAGATGAGCCGATACTAAAAAGTAGAGAGGGGGAGCGTCCGAAGTGTCCGGTGAGCCGCTGCCACTTCTCTCCTCTCCTCAGCCTGTGCCTCCCGTGTCTCTCGACCAGCCCGAATCGATCCGATCCCCCAGGACGCTCCCCACACTCTCAGCGGGAAGGGGCCATACGACCCCCTTCCCGCTTTCTTCTGGTCAACAAGAATCGCCAGGCCAGTACTTGATGGGCTTGGGATAGCCCAGCTCTTCCGGCGTCACCTGGAGCACCTGGCAGACCAGCCAGAGATTGGGCACTACCCGAGGGCATTGCTCTCCCCGCTCCCAGCGGGCCACGGTGCTGATGTCTGGCGCCTTCCAGCCCTGGTTGCCTTCGTTGGCGAGCCTGTCCATTTGATCGATAAGCTCATCGCGTGTGAGGCCGCGCTCCTGGCGTTTCTGCTTCAACCTTTGTCCAAAGAGCTTGATTGCTGCGGTGTCTTCCATCTTTTCCTCCTGTATGGAGGTGATAATTGTGTAAATACATAAAGATAGTGAGTGGCTGTATTTAAGGAAAAGTGCAGCCCTGTGGCAAAATTGACCTGAACGTATGTTCGGACTCGATATCATATACTCCTCTCCGACAACAATGCTATTCACATTGTGAGTTGCATTGTTGTCACATGAAAACGACAAGTAAAAGCTTGGATGGGAGAATCCTATAGCAGACGGAGGGTTTTTTACAGTGCGTTTTCAAGCGGCGGTTCGATGGTGAACAAAAGAGCGAGAAGCAATCTTTTTATTAGTGTGGTCACGGCTCTGCGCTTCTGGCTTCAGTGGCCTTCTGGGAGCGAGCTTCTCAACTTATTATGGAGCGCTATTTTGGCTGTAATTAGATGGAGGAAGCAAACGTTAGGAGAAAGGTACCGGAGAAGAGCGTCGAAGGAGGGAGCGAGCGAACGGGCGAGGGTGAGCAGCCAGCGGGGTGGCTGACCAGCAGAGGCAGGTTATAGTTTCGATGTTGCTGAGCTTCACATGGTTCATATGAGCTACCTCACAGCGGTTCTTGCCGAGCCATGTTATGCTAATCCTGCAGTGGGGACGAGCGCAGTCCCTTACACGAGGAGAAAGCCCATGCTGAACCGCTTTTGTCTGCCCACCAAGCGGCCCAGAGATCCGAAGCAATCATCCTGGTCTCATCGTCAACGAAGCACCACCTTAAGCGTCATGGTGCTCTTGCTCTGTCTCAGCTTGGCGGCCTGCGCCTCTCCTTTTGGGGGGGGAAGTCAGGCCACGCCGACTGCAGGAGCCGGGACGCCGGCAGCGGGGAGCGTCACCCCCACAGCCTCGCCGGTTGTGCTTCTTGGACCCCGGCCCTGTCCCACGGCGGTCCAGTCGCTGGCCTACTGGAGTGGCATTGTCCACGCCGTTGCTGGCGTCACCAGCGTTGCGCGTGTCCAATGTGGCAACCTTATGGGCACACCGGCCTTGCAGGCCCTGGTTACCGTAGCTCATCAGGGAGGGCATGCTGTAGACGTCCACGTCTACAGCAACATCACCAATCCCGACCCCCAGCAGATCTTTCAACTGCTCAACCTCTATGACGGTGATGCTGTCATCAGCGGCTACAACACCGTGCTCACTGCTGAGGTTGATCAGAACTCGGCTCTCAACCGGGGGCGCAGCTCTGCCAACTACCAGCGTGACCTCTTCCGGGAATTCAAGTGGTCGGACGCCCAACAAACCCTGGTCCAGATTGCCTTTCCGGGCTTCTTCCCCGATCTGACGCGCTATCAGGCCGAAGCGGATCAGGCTGCGGTCAACCAGGGGCATGATCCCTGGAAGCTCGATGCCGTCAAAGTGGCTCAGGCGCTGGCCGCCTCATCGACCCTCTTCAACTGGGGAGCGGACGCCCCGGCTCGCCTCATCAGTGGCGGAGGCCAGCACGATCTCAACGCCGTCGTCGAGGTCAAGAGTCCCCATCCTGGTGGGAGCACCATCCGCATCAGCATGAGCCGGCTGGAATCCAACACCAACGGGGGCATCTGGGAAGTGACCGAAGTCAGCAGCCCCACGCTCACTATCAGCGCTCCTGCCGCCCTGGCCCGGCTGCACAGTCCCACGACCGTCACGGGGAGGGGCAACGCCTTTGAGGGCGTCATCGGCAGCCTGCGCCTGCTAGACCATCTCTACAACCAGGTTGGCCAGGCCCAGGTGCGCGGTGCCAGCGGCAACGGCTCCACGACCTTCTCGACCAGCCTCACCTACACGACCGATTTCAGCGCCGGAGCCCAGGAGGGCCTGCTGATGCTCTTCACACCGAGCCAGGCCGACGGCTCGATTGCCACCGGTACTTTGCTCAAAGTGCTGCTCACCTGAAGAAAGGACGCTCATCACTGGCCAGGAGAGAGGAGCCAGGACGCCTGGAGTCTGCTGCCAGCGCCTCCGGAGCCCCGCTCCTCTCCTGCCTGGTTTGGCCCCGCTCTGGTCCCTGAGTGCCTTCTGCTGCTTCCTTCCCACTTTCTGAGAGCCTCCCCCCTCTCGCCAGCTCTTTCTCCCCGGTGCAACAGATTCTGCTCTTAGGTGGAATAAAACTGGTCACCTTGACCGTTACTAATAAGAGAAGAGACTTTGTTGAGTATGTCGCTCAACAAAATCAAAAATATTTCAGGCAGCAACACGGAGGAGATTGATGGCAGAAAACAAAGGCTATGCCCATCCTGAAGTCCTGGTAGATGCTGACTGGGTTGAGGCGCATCTCAACGATCCCAAAGTGCGTCTCATTGAAGTGGATGTTGACACCAGCGCTTATGAGCAGGGTCATATTCCTGGGGCCATTGGCTTCAACTGGCAGAAGGAGCTACAGGACCAGGTTGTTCGTGCTCCTATCAGCAAGGAGCAGCTAGAGGAGTTGCTCAGCCGGTCGGGGGTCAGCAATGACACCACCGTTGTTCTTTACGGAGACAACAACAACTGGTTTGCCGCCTGGGCTTTCTGGCTGCTCAAATACTACGGCCATCAAGATGTGCGTCTGCTTGATGGAGGGCGAGCCAAGTGGGTAGCTGACAAGCGGCCCCTGACCACCGAGGTGCCAAGCTACCCGCGTACTGAGTATCGTGCTGAGGAGCCGCACCGCGAAGTTCGAGCGTTCCGCGACGAAGTCCTGAGCAAGCTGGGGAACAGCCAGGTGGCCCTGGTTGACGTGCGTTCGCCGGGTGAATACAAAGGTGAGCTGCTGGCGCCCCCCAACCTGCCGCAAGAAGGGGCCCAGCGAGGTGGCCACATTCCTGGCGCCAAGAACGTCCCCTGGGCCAGTGCCGTGCGCGAGGACGGAACCTTCAAGTCTGCGGATGAACTGCGTGCCATCTACGAGGGTCAAGGGATCACCGGCGACAAAGAAGTGATTGCCTACTGCCGCATTGGCGAGCGTAGCAGTCACACCTGGTTTGCCCTGCGCTATCTGCTGGGCTATCCCAACGTGCGCAACTACGATGGCTCCTGGACCGAGTGGGGGAGCCTGATCGGCGTGCCCATCGAAAAATAAAGCCAGACAAACTGCTAACACACGTCCCTCCTGTATCCAGAGCTGGGACCGCGGGGGCCGTCGCAGCGAGGCGGCGGCCAGGCCACGGTCCCACCTTTTTCTCCTTTTCCTCGCCTCTCGTCGCTTCCCTCTTTCCCTGATCAAGAGAAAAAAGTCTTTCCATTCGCTTATTGTTGCTTCTGTCATCATAGCAATGGAGGGGAAGGGCGGTGGAGACAGGCCCAGCGTAGCCGGTCGGTGAGGACTGGTGCAAGTGTTTGACAGCCTGGACATGCTGTGCTACCATACAAACTGAAGTAGTGTATAAATGACACCAGGTACCAGCGCCGGTACCCGTATCAACGCGCAGAGTATTTACCGAAAATAAAGGATATCCACGATGAGCGGTCCTCTCCCCATTTTTCTCATGGTGGCGCTGGCGCTCCTCTTTGGCCTGCTGGTCATGGCGGTGACAGCGATTCTGGGGCCGAAGAAGCCGACACCGGAGAAGCTGGCGCCCTATGAATGTGGCATCCAGGAGATTCAGGCGCCGAAGCGGCGCTTTCCTGTCAAATATCTCCTGACAGGGATGCTTTTTATTGCCTTTGATATTGAAATTGTCTCATTGTATCCCCTGGCCGTTCTCCTGAAGGATCAGCTGAAGACCCTGGGGCTGATCGAGCTGCTCATCTTCTTCGTGATCCTGATGATCGGCTACGTTTACGTCTGGCGAAAAGGGGCATTCACATGGGAGTAACCAATCCCTGGGAACCGGTACAGACCTTTTCCAACACGCAGACGCCGCGTCGTCCGCGCCAGTTGCCGATGCGCACTGGCGAATTTGGCATCTTGACGACGCAGGTCAGCAAGCTTATCGAGTGGGGGCGAAGCTCATCGCTCTGGCCGGCGCTCTTTGGTCTGGCCTGTTGTGCTATTGAGATGATGGCCACCAGTGCCGACCGTTTTGACATCGCGCGTTTCGGGGCTGAGGTCTATCGGGCCTCGCCGCGCCAGGCCGACCTGATGATTGTAGCGGGCCGCTGCTCGATCAAGATGGCCCCTGTGCTGCGCCAGATCTATGATCAGATGCCCGAGCCGAAGTGGGTTATTGCAATGGGGGCCTGTGCTTCCTGTGGCGGCGTCTTCAACAACTATGCGATCGTCCAGGGTGTGGATAAGATCGTCCCGGTCGATGTCTACATCCCGGGCTGTCCGCCCACACCCGATATGCTCCTCTATGGTTTTAACGAGCTGCAGCGTAAGATTCGCGAAGGCATCCCGAATCCGCCCGACCCGCTCAAGGAGAGCGGCCTGAAACTGCCTGGCCCCAGCGAGGAGCGGCCAGGCTGAGAGCGAGCAGACCCCTCCTTCCTGGCTCGTTCTTCACTTGCTGCTCGCCCGTCGGGCTGGGGTTAGGTTGGGGTGGGTTGGGTGGCCACCGCGACGGAGGGCGGGCGAGAAGAGGGAGAGAGCAAGGCGTGCAGAGCGGGGGGACTGGGAGCATGGGAGCAGCGCGGGGAAAGCGAGGCGAAAGAAAGAACAATCATGGATACATTTGCCGAGGCTGCCGTAGCAGCCCTACGCGAGCGTTTCCCCCAGGCGGTGGTGGAAACCGTCGAGCACCGTGGTGAGCTGACGGTTGTCCTGACCACCGAGCACCTGGTCGCTGTTTGTGACTATCTTAAGCGGCACCATCACTATACCTTTCTCTCAACGATCACCGCTGTCGACTGGCTGGAGCGCGTGCCCCGCTACGATGTGGTGTATCAGTTGCTCTCGCTGCCGCGGCGCAGCACGCTCGCGCTCAAGGTGCGCGTGGGTGGCAAGCGCGAGGAGCACCCGCAGGTGCCATCGGTGACCGGCGTCTGGCCGGCGGCTAACTGGTATGAGCGCGAGGTCTATGATCTGTTTGGCATCATTTTTACTCATCATCCCGACCTGCGCCGCATTCTGATGCCGAGCAACTGGACCACTCACCCGTTGCGCAAGGATTATCCGCTGACCGGCTTCGATCTGCCTGAGCCACACTGGGGCGGTCAGGTTCCCTATGACGTGGACCCCGGCGTTGGCCGCCAGACCCTCCGTACCCCCCAGGGCCGCGAGCTGAACGAGAGTCGCAGCGCCTTTACTACCAACCCAGAGCCGGGTACCCCGCGAGCGTGAGCTGAGCACTTGACCAGCTGCCTTTGCCTGACCTGCTCAGACTCGCGCTCCCTCTGTCGGTCTGGTCTGTACACGCTGCTTACTCCTACTGGAGCACAGACAAGATCAAGGCGCGAGTCTCTGCGCAGCGCCAGACCTACCACCTGAACGGACGCGGAGGCAACAGGTGCAGGAGGGAGGGAAGGAGGCAGCAGCCCTGGCCGACCAGGGCCGTAGAAGCGCCAGGAGCGGAGCAGCGGGGAGCAGCAGACCATACTCTGCCGCGTCTCTCTCGGAGAGGCTGAGCTGGCAGGCGCAAGGCGACCAGAGCAGGGCTGGGACCTGCTGGGGCTGGTTGATCCGCTCGCTTTGGAAGTGCAACGGCTGACATGCAGCGATGAGGGCTTGCTTATGCAACAGGAGCTAGAAACGCGCTATACCATCGAAGAAGGCCAGGTAACCGAGAGCGGTCAGCGCCAGGATACCATGACCATCAATATGGGGCCGCAGCACCCGAGTACCCACGGGGTGCTCCGCCTGCTGCTGACCATCGAGGGCGAGACCGTGGTCAAGGCCGAGCCGGACATCGGCTATCTGCATACCGGCATCGAGAAGACCGCTGAGTCGAAGTCCTATCATCAGGCGCTGGTGCTGACGGACCGCATGGACTATCTGGCCCCGCTGTGCAATAACCTGGGCTATGCGCTGGCGGTGGAGAAGTTGCTGGGGATCGAAGACGAGATCACCGATAAAATTAAATATGCGCGAATACTGCTGGCCGAGCTGCAGCGCATCGCCAGCCACCTGGTCTGGCTGGGCACGAGCGCGCTCGACCTGGGAGCGATGAGCGTCTTCCTCTACTGCTTCCGCGAGCGCGAGATGATCCTGGATGTCTTCGAGTACGTCTCAGGCGTGCGCATGATGACCAGCTATATCTGTCCCGGTGGCCTGCAGGCTGACCTGCCCCGTGGCTTCGACGAGAAGGTGCGTGCCTTCACGCGCGTCTTCCCCGATCGCCTGGCCGAGTACCACGACCTGTTGACCAACAACCCGCTCTGGCTGGAGCGCACCAGGGGGGTGGCGATACTCAGCAAGGAGGATGCCATTGCCTATGCTACCAGTGGTCCGACCCTGCGCGGCAGCGGCATCGCCTGGGACATTCGCAAAGCCTTCCCCTACAGTGGCTACGAGCAGTTCGACTTTGAGATCCCGGTCGGCAGCAACGGCGACGTTTACGACCGCTACATGGTGCGCATGCTGGAGATGGAGCAGAGCCTGCGCATCGTCAATCAGGCGCTCGATGGCATGCCGCCCGGTCGCTATCGTGTGGCCAATCCCAAGGTAGCGCCGCCGCCCAAGTGGCAGATCACTGGCAGCATGGAGGCCTTGATCCACCACTTCAAGCTCTACACCGAGGGCTATCGTCCGCCCGCCGGCGAGGTCTATGTGCGCACGGAGTCGCCCAAGGGCGAGCTGGGCTTCTTTATCGTCAGCGACGGCTCCGCCCGACCCTACCGCATGCACGTGCGCGCGCCGTCCTTTGCGAATCTGCAGGCGCTGCCGAAGATGATCCAGGGAAACCTGCTCTCGGACGTAGTGGCCGCTATCGGGAGCATCGATATTGTGCTCGGTGAGGTTGATCGATGATTTCAGAACAGGCGAAGCAGCGCATGCGCGAGCTGGCAGCTCGCTATCCGGTGGCCCGCTCCGCCGTGATGCCGGCCCTCTACATTGCGCAGGCGGAGGAAGGCTACGTCTCCCGCGCGGCGCTGGAGGCGGTGGCGGAGGTCTTGAATATGACGGTCGACGATGTCGAGAGCGTCGCCACCTTTTATACGATGTACTATCAGCGCCCGCCCGGCAAGAAGGTGATCAAAGTCTGCAATAGCATTTCATGCTACCTGCGCGGCTGCGACGCGCTGGTCGAGCAGCTCGAGCGCCGTCTGGGTATCAAGCGGGGCGAGACCAGTCCCGATGGCCGCTATACCCTGTTGACGGTGGAGTGCCTGGCCTCCTGTGGCACGGCCCCGGTGCTCCAGGTCAACGATGCATTCGTCGAGAATCTGACGCCTGAGCTGGTCGATCGCCTGGTGGATCAGTGGGAAGCTGAGTTTCAGGCTGAGGGCCAGAGCCAGGGCCGGAGCCCGGCAGGCGCCGGAGGCTGCTGACTGACCTGCCTGCTGGCCTATGTTGTGCTGGAGTGAAGGAAGCGTGTTATGCCAGAGCTGATTATCACGAAAAATATCGATGTGCCTGGAATCGATCGCCTGGATGTCTACCGCCAGCATGGCGGCTATGAAGCCCTGGAGAAGGCGCTGCGCGAGTACCAGCCGGAGGAGATCGTCGAGCTGGTCAAGAAGTCTGGCCTGCGCGGACGCGGCGGGGCTGGTTTCCCAACCGGCATGAAGTGGGGCTTTCTGGCCAAGAACGAGCCGCGCTATTTGTGCTGCAACTGCGATGAAAGCGAGCCGGGCACCTTCAAGGATCGCATGCTGATGGAGAAGAATCCTCATCAGCTGGTCGAGGGGGTGATCATTACCAGCTACGCCTGCCGCGTCTCGACGGCCTTTATCTATGTGCGCGGCGAGCTGGCCTACGCCGCCCGCCAGGTGCAGCGGGCGGTCGATGAAGCCTATGCCGCTGGCTACATCGGCAAGAATATTCTGGGCAGCGGCTATAGCCTGGACGTGATCGTCCACCGCGGAGCTGGAGCCTATATCTGTGGCGAGGAGAGCGCCCTGATGGAGTCGCTGGAAGGGCGCCGTGGCTACCCACGCCTCAAGCCGCCCTTCCCGGCAGCGGTCGGCCTCTACGGCGGGCCGACGGTCATCAATAACTGTGAGACGCTCTCGACAGTGCCCGCCATTGTGCGCAACGGGGCCGACTGGTACGCCTCCTTCGGCACGGAGAAGAGCAAGGGGACGCGCATCTTCTGCTTGAGCGGCCATGTCAAGAAGCCGGGCAACTATGAGCTGCCCCTGGGGACGCCCCTGCGCACCCTGATCTACGACGAGCAGTACGGCGGTGGTATCCTCGGCGACAAGCAGCTCAAGGCAGTGATCCCCGGCGGCTCCTCGACCTTCATCCTGGGGGCGGATAAGATCGATACTCCTCTGGACTTCGAGTCGGTGGCGGCGGCTGGCTCAATGCTCGGCTCCGGCGGCGTCATCGTGATGCATGAGGATACCTGCATCGTCGATGCCGTTCTGCGGATGACCGAGTTCTATCGCGATGAGTCCTGTGGAAAGTGCACGCCCTGCCGTGAGGGCACCTATTGGCTGGTGCAGCTGTTGGAGCGTATCGAGCACGGCCACGGTAAAATGAGTGATATCAATCTCTTGCTGGATATTTGCGATAATATCAGCGGCAAGTCGTTCTGCCCGCTGGGCGATGCAGCGACCTCTTCGATCACGAGCAGTATCAAGCTGTTCCGCGAGGAGTACGAATATCACGTGCGCGAGGGATGCTGCATGGTGGGACCAAAGGCGCGCAAGCCGGTTGCCGCCGCGCTCTAGCCTGGTGTGGCTGGCGATGGCTGATTGGCGGCGTTCCCGCGTGAAGGATAGAAGAAGCTATGGCTGAAGAGGCAAAAAACGACGGACTTGTCCATCTGACCATCGATGGCATCCCGGTGGCCGTACCCCCCGGGACGCTGGTCTGGGCGGCGGCGAAGCAGGCGGGCATCGAGATCCCTATCTATTGTTATCATCCCAAGATGCCCCCCCTTGGCGCCTGCCGCATGTGCTTTGTCGAGATCGAGAAGATGCCCAAGCCCCCGCAGACGGCCTGCACGACGCCGGTCAGCGAGGGCATGGTCGTCCATACGAAGACCGAGAAGGTGCTCAAGGCGCGTCGTGGTACACTGGAGTTCCTGCTGATTAACCACCCGCTGGACTGTCCGATCTGTGATAAGGGCGGCGAGTGCGATCTGCAGGATTTCACCCTGCGCCACGGTCCGGGGGCGACGCGCTTCGATCTGCGCAAGCGTCATTATCCGAAGCCGATTCCGGTCAGCGACCGGGTGCTGCTCGATCGCGAGCGTTGCATTCTCTGCCAGCGCTGCACGCGCTTCTGCTCCGAGGTCTCGATGGATAACGGGCTGGTCATGATCAACCGCGGCTATCGCATGGAGGTTGGTACAGCCCCGGGCGAGGCCTTCGATTCGATCTTCTCAGGCAATACTGTGGAGATCTGCCCGGTCGGCGCCCTGACCTCGGCGAAATATCGCTTTAAGGGGCGCCCCTGGGAGTTGAAGCGCATCCCGAGTGTCTGCAATAATTGCAGTGTAGGCTGCAACGTGCGCATCGATGTGCGCGTTGACAAGATCATGCGCCAGATGTCGCGCTGCAACGATGATATTGACGATGGCTGGCTGTGCGACCGCGGGCGCTGGGACTTCGATTATGTCAACGATGCGCAGCGTCTGCGCACGCCGCTGGTGCGTCGGCAGCCGGGCGGAGTCCTTGAGCCGGCGGGCTGGGGTGAGGCTCTGGGAATGATCGCCGAGCGCCTGCGCACTATCAAGGAGCGTTATAGCGCCAGCGCCATCGGCGGGATCGGTTCGACGCGCACCACCAATGAGGAGGCCTATCTCTTCCAGAAGCTGCTGCGCGAGGCTCTGGGCACGCCCAACGTCGATCACCATCATGGCTTCTTCCCGGGCCTGCGCGATCCGCTCACCGGGCGTCCCTGGATGCTGACGACGGCCATCGCCGACTTTGAACGAGCCTCGCATATTGTCCTGGTGGCCTCCGATCCTTACGAGCGCCAGCCCATTCTGAACCTGCGTATCAAGAAAGCGCTCAAGGCCGGAGCCAGGATTTACGTTGTCAACGAAAGCCCGACCGAGCTGGATCGCCTGGCGACGCGAGTCATTCGTCTGCCGCAGCACGGAGCGGGAGCGGCGGCGCGCCTGTTGTTGGAGGCCGCTCTGCGCCAGGAGGAGCTGCGGAACCCGCGCGAGGAGGTGCGGGCCCGCGTTCTGGGAACGCCCCAGGAGACGCGACAGGCCGAGGCGCTTTGTGGCGTAGAGGTGGCGGAGGCCCTGCGCGAGCTGGCGCGCGAGATCGCAGCGGCGCCCGCGGCTCTCATTCTCTACGATGAAATGGCGACTCTGGCCCCCGGCTGTGCCAATCTGGCCCCCGACCTGCAAGCGCTGGCAGTGGTGACTGGCAACATCGACCGCCCTGGCGCCGGGGTGGGACCGCTCTTCGAAGATGCCAATTCGCTGGGGGCGCGCGACATGGGCCTGCTGCCCGATAGTCTGCCTGGCTATCGTCCGACCTCGCCGGAGGGCCTGAGTTATCAGGAGATGCTCAGCAGCGATGCGGTCAAGGCCCTCTACATCATGGGAGCCAATCCGGCCCGCCATCTGACCGATGGCAATCTGCGCCGGGGCAAAGAATTCATCGTCGTCCAGGAGATCCTGCTGACCGAGACGGCTCAGCAGGCCGATGTGGTCCTGCCGGCCCTGACCTATGCCGAGAAGGACGGCAGCATGACCAATGTCGACCACCATGTGCAGGCTATTCGCCGGGCTTTGCGTCCTCTGCCGGGAGCGCGGGCTGACTGGGAGATCCTGATGGACCTGGCGGCCCTGTTGGGCCATCCCTGGCCCTATGAGGGACCGGAGGATGTGCTCCTGGAGATTGCCGCTCAGCATCCGCTCTATCGGGGACTGACCTGGGACGGTCTGGGCCTGCAGGGGGTACGCACGGGCGAAGTGGAGGTGGCCCATGCTTAATGATACCTGGCTGCTGGTGATCGCCTCGCTTGTCAAGAGTGCCATTCTAATCGTCATCCTGTTGACGATCTTTGCCTACATGACCTGGATCGAGCGGCGCGTGGTGGCGCGCATTCAGGGCCGCCTGGGGCCGAATCGCGCCGGCCCTTTTGGGGCCTTGCAGCCGCTGGCTGACGCCATCAAGATGGCCTTCAAAGAGCAGATTATCCCGGCCCAGGCGTACAAAGTCATCTATCTGATCGCGCCGGTGATCTCGGTCGTGGTGGCCCTCAGCGCTTTCGCCGTGGTGCCGATCGGCAATAGCTGGACGCCAGGCCACCCAAGCGTCTGGGACCCGTGGGTTGGCGATATCAACGTTGGCCTGCTCTGGATTCTCTCGATCTCGTCGCTGGCCGTTTATGGCATCGTGCTCGGCGGCTGGTCCTCGGGCAACCGCTATTCGCTGCTCGGCTCGCTGCGCAGCGCGGCTCAGATGATTTCCTATGAGACCAGCCTGGGGCTTGCCCTCAGTGGTACACTGATGTGGGCCGGCACCCTGAGCATGGTCAGCATCGTCCACCAGCAGACGCTGCAGGGTCAGGGAATCTGGTTTATTGTGGCTCAGCCCCTCGGCTTCCTGATCTACATCATTGCCGCCGTGGCTGAGGTCAACCGCGCCCCGTTCGATCTGCCGGAGGCCGAGCAGGAGCTGACCGCCGGCTACCTGACGGAGTACAGCGGTCTGCGCTGGAGCCTCTATCAGATGGCCGAGTACATCAATATGGTCACGGTCAGCTCGGTGGCGACGACCCTCTTCTTTGGGGGCTGGAGCTTCTTCGGGCTGGAACGCATCCCAGTGCTGTCGATCGTGATCTTCGCGGTCAAAGTGGCCTTTTTCCTCTTCCTCTTTATCTGGTTGCGTGCCACGCTGCCGCGCATCCGCTACGACCGTTTGATGCGCCTGGGCTGGCAATTCCTGCTGCCGCTGGCGGTCCTGAACGCGGTAGTGACTGCGACCTGCGTGGCCCTGGGTCTGCCGTGGTGGGTCAACGGCCTGATCGGGCTGGTGATCATTGGGGCGGTCCTGGCTATTACCTGGCTGCGCAGTCGCCAGACGCGCTTTGCTGTCAGCAAAGCTGGCGCCGAGCTTTTGCCGCCCTCGGTGCGCCTGGTGAAGACGATCGAGCCAGAGCTGGGGCTGGTCAACGGCGGTGAGGCTGCCGTGGCGGGCATTGAGAGACAGCAGGCCCTCTTGCAGGATGGCCGCGTCCAGGTCTGAGGCGAGGCGGTGAGCAGTCGGCCAAGGCTGCTGAAAGCACAGGAAAAGAGGACGAACGCCGGAGTTCAAGAGCTGCCAGACCTGAAGGAAGAGAGTGGGCGTGTGAAGAAGTGAAAAGGAGGCGGAAGAGGAGAGGAGTCTGGCAGCTCCTTCGAAGCCTGCGAGCGAGAGTGAGAGAGTGAAGAGACGAGGCAAACACGTCTCACGGAGGCAGCGAGAGAAATCATGTCTCTAGATATTCTCAAAGGGTTAGCCACTACCCTCAAAAATATGGGGCGTAAGCCGACCACAGTCTCCTTCCCGGAGCAGGAGCGCGAGCTGCCGCCGCGCTTTCGCGGGCGCCACGTCTTGCACCGCTATCCCAACGGGCTGGAGCGCTGTGTCGGGTGCTTCCTCTGTGCGGGCGCCTGTCCCGCTGATGCCATCTATATCGAGGCGGAAGAGAACACCGAAGAGCATCGCGTCTCGCCGGGCGAGCGCTATGCAAAAGTGTTTGACGTCAACCTGCTGCGCTGCATCTTCTGTGGCTATTGCGAAGCCGCCTGTCCGACCGGGGCTATCACTTTGGAGCGGGAATACAAGCTGGCGGCCTACTATCCCGAGGATATGGTGTACCACAAGGAGCAGCTGCTGGAGCCACCTGGGCAAGCGACAGTGGGTTCAGCGGCCTATTGGTTTGATCCGCCGCCGCTTGCAGAAGAGGCCCCGCAGCCGGTACCGCAGGAGGCCCGTGTCTTTGACGGCCTGGAGGCCAGCGCGGCAGCGGTGGGCCTGGGCGATGCCCAAAAGCAACCGGAGGTTCTGCTACGCAACGAGGAGCAGGACGAGGATCGGCGCAAGTTTTTGCAGGCCGACGAGGAGGGCAGACAAGCATGAGCGGGGTAGCGCTGATCATCTCCTTTTTTGTGCTGGCCGTGGCGAGCGTGGCCTCGGCCCTGGGTGTGATTCTCTTTCGCAACGCGGTTCATAGTGCCCTGAGCCTGATTTTGACCCTGCTCTTTCTGGCCATGTTCTATCTGCAGCTCGGGGCCATGTTTATTGCCATTGTACAGATCTTGATCTATGCCGGCGCCATTATGGTGCTCTTCCTCTTCGTCGTGACGATGCTGGCCGCTGACCCGCGTGATCCCGATCTTCAGGACCGGCTGCCATGGCAGCGGGGGGTAGCGGTGGTGCTGGGGCTGGTCCTGGTGGGAGCCCTGAGCTATCTGCTGCTCAGCGGTACGCCGCTCAACGAGGCAGCGCGCGCGCATGGCGCTGACGCGCTCTCGCAGGTGGTGGCTCAGCAGGGCAACATTCAAGCCTTCGGCCAGGCGCTCTTCCACGGCTTCTCGTTCGCCTTCGAGGTGACCAGTCTGGTCATCGTGGTGGCGATCCTGGGGGCTCTGGTCCTTGGGCGCAAAGCCTGATGAGGAGAGAAGAAGGCGCGGCGCGGCGAGGAGGCTGACAACCATGACAACGATACCGGTATCCTGGTATCTGATTGTGAGCGCATTGCTCTTCACCATTGGCACCATTGGCGTTCTGGTGCGGCGCAATCCGCTCATTATCTTTATGTCAATTGAACTTATGCTTAACGCGGTCAATCTGGCCTTTGTCACGCTCTCAAGCTATCTGGATTCGGCGGATGGCCAGGTCTTTGTCTTCCTGGTGCTCACGGTGGCCGCCGCCGAGGTGGTGGTCGGGCTGGCGATCATCGTCTCGATCTTCCGAACACGGCGTAATATCGACGTGGACGAGATGAACCTGTTGCGAGGGTAACGCAATGGCAAGTCTTCTTCTCTGGGTGCTGATCCCGCCGCTGCTGGGCTTCATCATCCTGGGGCTGCTTGGCAGGACATTGCCGCGCTCGGCGATTCTGACCGTGGCCTGGGGCTCGGTCGCTCTCTCTTTCCTGTTCGCTTTGAGCGCCTTTCTGTCGCTGCTGGGTGTTCACCCGGATAGCCAGCGCGTGAGCGATGCGACGGTCTACACCTGGGCGATCGCCGGCGACCTGCAGGTCCACTTTGGCCTCTTGCTTGATCCGCTCTCGGCGACGATGCTGCTGGTGATCACCGGGGTCGGCCTCTTGATCCATATTTATTCGGCGGGCTATATGGCGGATGATCCGGGCTTCTGGCGCTTCTTCTCTTATATGAACTTCTTCATCTTTGCGATGACGTTGCTGGTGAGCGCGGATAATCTGCTCTTCCTGCTGGTGGGTTGGGGCCTGGTGGGCCTGGCTTCCTTCTTGTTGATTGGCTTCTGGTATCAGCGCCCAACGGCGGTAGCTGCCGCTCGCAAGGCGCTGGTGATCAATGTGATCGGCGACTTCGGCCTGATGCTGGCCATTTTCTTGCTCTTTAAGCACCTGAATACGATCGATTATGGCTATGGCGGCCCGAACTGTATTCCGGGCACCAGCGGCTACGGGGTGCTGACGGCTGCTTCCTGCCAGCAGCTTGGCTCGCTGATCTCGCTGGCGATTCCCCTGCTGCTCTTTGTGGCCTGCGCGGCGAAGTCAGCCCAGTTGCCGCTCTATATGTGGCTGCCCGACGCGATGGAAGGCCCAACGCCGGTCAGTGCCTTGATCCATGCGGCGACAATGGTGACCGCCGGTGTCTATCTGGTGGCACGCACGCATGTCCTCTTTACGCTCTCGCCCTATGCGCTGCCGATTGTGGGTGCGATCGGCGGCTTGACGGCCCTCTTTGCAGCGACCATTGCCCTGACGCAGCTCGATATCAAGCGCGTGCTGGCTTATTCGACGATCAGCCAGCTCGGCTATATGTTCATGGGTGAGAGCGCGGGAAGCTATAGCGCGGGCATTTTCCACTTGACGACCCATGCCTATTTCAAGGCCCTGCTCTTCCTGGGGGCGGGGGCTGTCATTCATGCCCTGGGCGGCGAGCAGGATATGCGCGAGATGGGGGGCCTGCGCTACCGCATGCGCATTACCTTCTGGACCTTCCTGGTTGCCGTGTTGGCGATCAGCGGTATTCCGCCCTTCGCTGGCTTCTGGAGCAAGGATGATATTCTGGGGGCCCTCTTGACCCAGGCGACCAGCGTGGATGGGGCTGTGCGCTACCTGTACTATGGCCTGTGGGGCCTGGGCGTCCTGACTGCCGGTCTGACGGCCCTCTATATGTTCCGTCTCTTCTATGGCATCTTCATGGGCAGCTATCGCGGGGCTGGCCCGTTGAAGCATGGGCATGCTGGTTCTGAGGAGGAGGAAGAAGAAGAGGAGGAGGAAGGGCTGGTCACGGCGACAGGGCGGCACCGTCGTGGGGAGTCGGCCATCTATGAGATCTACGAGGCGCCAGCAGTGATGACGGTGCCTCTGGTGATTCTGGCGATTCTGTCGACAATTGGCGGCCTGGTTGGTTCGTTCGCACTCTTCAACTACAATCGCTGGCAGCCGCTGAATGCTTTCTTAGAGCCTGTGCTGGGCAGCGCGCCGGAGGGAAAGCTGGGCCTGCTCTGGCTCTCGACTGGGGCCAGCCTGGTCTTTGCTCTGCTTGGGTTGCTGATTGCCTGGCGACGCTATGGCCAGGGCTTTCTCTACAAGGAAAGCCGCAATCCTTTCTATCGCCTGGCCTACAACAAGTACTATGTTGACGAGATCGGCATAGCGCTCCTGATCAATCCTTTGCTGTGGTTGGGGCGTCAGGCTTCAGCCCTGTTGGAGGGTGGGCTGCTGGATGGAGGCAGCCGGCTGGTGGGGAGAGCCTTCAGCCTGGTGAGTGCAGGGGGACGCCGTTTGCAGACTGGCTATGTGCGTAACTATGCGCTGGCGATCTTGATCGGCGTGGTGCTGATTATTCTCTACTATGTCGTGAGGGGGTAAGCCGGCATGTTCCCGATGTTATCGACGATCATCTTTCTCCCGCTGCTGGGCGGCATTGTCGTGTTGCTGCTCCCCCGCGAGCGTGTCAATGTGATTCGCTGGACGGCGCTGGGGGTGGCCTGGCTGGATCTGCTCCTGGCGCTCGGCGTGATGCTGGCCTACGCTCAGCCGCATCCGACGGCCATCACGGTCGGCACGGTCCCGGTGGTGGTGGGTGAGGCCTCGCCAACGGTGGCCAGTGTCACCTTCCTCTTGCAGGAGCATCTGAGCTGGCTGCCGGCTCTGGGTATCAATTATAGCCTGGGGGTGGATGGCGTCAGTGTGCTGCTGATGGCCTTGACCACGCTGCTGACGGTGGTCTGCATTGCAGCCTCGTTCCGCGTCGAGCAGAAGCTGCGCACCTATCTGGCCTTTATGCTCTTGCTTGAGAGCGGTCTGCTGGGGGTCTTTCTGGCGACCAATCTCTTCCTCTTCTATGTCTTCTGGGAGTTGATGTTGATCCCGGCTTACTTCCTGGTTGGTGGTTGGGGTGGCCCACGGCGCGTTTATGCGGCCATTAAGTTCGTGCTCTATACGGCAGTGGGCAGCTTTCTGATGCTGGCCGGGATCATTGCCCTGGGCTATTATTATCGCGCAGGCGGGCATTATACGCTCGATCTGACGACCATTTTGAATAGCTCGACGCATCTGAGCAGCACGGTCCAGCTCTGGCTCTTCCTGGCGTTTGCGGCGGCCTTTGCGGTCAAGGTGCCACTGGTGCCCTTCCATAGCTGGCTGCCGGATGCCTATAGCGAGGCGCCGGCGCCGGTGACGGCCATGCTGGCGGGGGCGATGGCCAAGGCTGGAGCTTTTGGTTTTCTGCGCTATTGTCTGACGCTCTTCCCGGATGCGGCTCATCGGCTGGCGCCGCTGATCAGCACGCTGGCGGTGATCGGTATTCTCTACTGCGCGCTGCTAGCCCTGGTGCAGAGCGATATGAAGCGCTTGCTGGCCTATTCGAGTATCAGCCATCTGGGTGTGATTACCCTCGGCGTCTTCGCGCTCAATGCGCAGGGGATGGCCAGTCAGCAGGGGATCGATGGCGCTGTGTTGCAGATGGTCAACCACGGCATTACGATCACGGCCCTCTTCCTGGTTGTGGGCTTCCTGGAGGCGCGCACGGGAACGCGACGCCTGGAGGACTACGGCGGGGTGGCGCGGCGCTTGCCGATTATGGCCAGTGTTTTGATGATCGCCTGCCTGTCGTCGCTGGGTCTGCCTGGCCTGAATAGCTTTGCCGGTGAGTTCCTGGCCCTGTTGGGAGTCTTCCGCAATAATGCAGTCTTTGGGGTTCTGGGCACGCTGGTGGTGGTGCCGGCGGCCTGGTATATGATCCGGCTGGTGCAGCATGCAATGATGGGGGTGCGCCCGGCTGGCGGCCCCGTGGTAGCAGCTGAGCGCAAGGGAGGTCTGCCTGATCTGGATATTGGTGAATTCCTGGTACTGCTGCCGTTGCTGGTGTTGATCTTCTATATTGGTGTGCATCCGCTGCCGCTGACGTTCTTCGTGGAGCATTAGGATGGCTGGGGGGCGAGGGAGCCAGGAAGAGCGGCGGCGGAGGGGCGCGGGAACAGGTTTTGTCGCGAGGTTCTGCTATGTCGTTTACGTACATCGCATCGGCTGCCGACTGGGCACGCATTGCGCCTGAGCTGGTGCTGGCCGGGGTAGCGCTGCTGGTCCTGTTGGTCGATCTGCTCTTGCCTCAGACGGGGTCTGTGCCTCGTGAGCAGGGGGCGGCCAACTTCTTTGTGCTGCCGTTTCTGGCCTTGCTGGGAGTGCTTGGCGCGCTGGCGGCTACCATCGTGCTCTTCGTGGTTGGCGATGGCCAGCGGGCTTTCTTTGGCCTGGTCGGCTCTGATTGGGGATCGCTCTACGCCTATCTGGCAATCTTGAGCGCTGCCGGTTTAGGTATTATCTTCTCTCCCGCCTATCTGAAGCGTTTGAAGCTGGTCCATCAGGGCGAGTACTATGCGCTCTTCCTGACGGCGGCGCTTGGGATGATGCTGCTGGCGGCGGCGACCAGCTTTATGACCTTGTTCTTGGGGCTGGAGACCTTGTCGCTGGCACTCTATATTCTCTGCGGCTTTGTGACGCGCCGACAAAGCTCGCAAGAGGCCGGGATGAAGTACTTTCTGTTGAGCTCGTTCGCCTCGGCCTTCTTGCTCTATGGGGTGGCGCTGATCTATGGGGCTACGGGAACGACGCGCTTCGGGGCGCGGGGAACGAACGCTTTCCCGGGCGTGTTACAGTTTTTGCAGGCTCATCCGCAGAGTACGGCGCTGTTGCTCATCGGGATCGGGCTGCTGACGGTGGGCTTTGCCTTTAAGGTGTCGGCCATTCCGTTCCAGATGTGGACGCCGGATGTCTATGAGGGGGCGCCGGCACCGGTGACAGCCTTTATGTCCGTGGGCACAAAGGCGGCGGCCCTGGTGGCGTTTGCGCGGGTCTTCGTGGTGGTACTGGCGCCGGTGGTGGCAGACTGGCAGGCGGTGGTTTGGACCCTGGCGGTGCTGACGATGGTCGGTGGCAATCTGCTGGCGCTGGTGCAGCGCAATGCGAAGCGCCTGCTGGCCTATTCGAGCGTTGCTCATGCCGGCTACCTGTTGATCGGTGTGGTGGTGGGGGGCGCGACTGGCCTGGCGGCTATTCTGTTCTATCTGCTCTGTTATGCTTTCCTGAATGCGGGGGCCTTTGGGGCACTGAGCGCGCTGGAGCGGCTGGATAACAGTGGCTGTGATAGAGAGGATCTGCGCGGGCTCTGGTTCCGGCGGCCCTGGCTGGCAGGTTTTCTGGCCTTCTTCCTGCTGGGTCTGGCGGGCTTCCCGCCGATGGCCGGGTTCGCGGCAAAGTATTATCTGTTCCTGGCGGCGCTGCAGGGGGGCCATCCCGAGCTGCTGCTGATCGGTGTGCTGACCAGTGTGCTGGGTATGTATTATTACCTGCGCCTGATTGCGGCGATGTTCATGGAGCCGGCGCGTGAGGCCCAGGCGGAGTCGCTGGAGGTGACTCCGACCCTGGCGGTGGCGGGTGCAGCGGGTACAGGCTCCAGCATGCCACGAGTCTCCGGGCCTTTGGGGCGGACTGCGTCGCCGCGCGGCGGGGGCGCAAGTAGCGGTGCAGCTGGCCCGGCGGTCGCGGTGAAGGTTGCTCCTCAGCCGGCGACCAGGCGGGCGCCGGCTCCTGCAGCGAGCGAGCAGCTTGCCGAAGAGGAAGGGCTGCCTGGTCGCTCGCTGGTCTGGACGACCTGGCTGGGTCTGGGACTGGCGGCACTGGGTGCGCTGGCGCTGGGGACAGTCTTGCCATTCTGGTTAGTCGATCTGGCGCTGAAGGCGGCGGCTGCCCTCTAGATCTGCTTTTCGTGGAGAGGGGGAGGGGCGGAAGGGGCCTGTCGACTGATTGGCGCCTTTGTTGGCAAGGCCATAATTTCTGCTGCGGGGGCAAACAGACGGGCTGGTGGATCCGCTAGGAGGAAAGAGGCGGTCCACCAGCTCTTGTTTTCTCTTTTTTTGCGGGCCGGGGCTGGCATGATTAAAAAAGAAGCAGTGGGCTACTAGCGCTAGCCCCGGATGAATCTAGAGGCTACAGGCATCCTCTCCCCTCCTGCCAGTTCTGGCGAGGCGTCCATGCGGTGGGGGAGGGCGCAGGGAGTCAGGGGGAGGGGGGAGCCGAGGCGGCCTGCAAGAGCCAGCGGCGGGCGGCCTCCCCGAAGAGGGGTTTAGGCTGGTCGAGCGGGCCGACGTCGAGCCAGTCAGCGCGGACGGACTCCAGGCCGATGGCACCGAAGAAGGAGGCGCCCCAGAGGCGGGCGCCGGTGAGATCAGCGCCGGTGAGGTCGGCGTGAGTGAAGCAGGCGTGCTCTAGCTGGCACTCGCACAGGCGAGCCTGAGTCAGGGTGGCGTAGGAGAAATCGACCTGGGAGAGCTGAGAGGCTGTCAGATCGGTGCCGGAGAGATCGGCCAACCAGAAAGAAGCGTGTGAGGCGTCGAGGCGGCGGAGGGTGGCCTGTCGGAAGCGGCTTTTCCAGCAGAGGGACCAGGAGAGGTTGGCCAGGTCGAGGGAGGCGTGCAAGAAGGAGCAGGAGGCTAGATAAGAGCCGTCGAGCTGGGTCTGGCGGAGAAGGGCGTGGTTGAAGTTGGAGGCGGGCAGGAATACCCTGCTCAGACGGCGATGGGAGAGATCGAGGCCATGCAAGTCCAGGCCGCCATCGACGAGGCGCAGCTGGTGGTGCCATTCGGACTCAGCGATCCATTGCTCGTGCTTCTGGAGGCGCTCCTGCCAAAAGGTGGTCTGGTGGGAGGCCACCCACTGGAGCCAGCGGTGGACGCTTTCGCCAGTGAGGCGATCACGACCGAATTCCAAGCGACTTTCTAAGATTTTGTCAAACAGGAAGCTCAGCTCAGGTTCGCTGTCGCTAAGAATGAACCAGTCCACCCAGTTAGGGGCGGCGCTGTCAGAGGAGGTAGACTCGCTGGGTAGGCTCAGATCGATCCAGTCGGCGCGGACGGACTCCAGGCCGGTGGCACCGAAGAAGGAGGCGCCCCAGAGGCGGGCGCCGGTGAGATCAGCGCCGGTGAGATCAGCCTGGAAAAAGGAGGCTTGCTGCAGATTGGCCTGCCGGAAGGAGGTGCCCAGGAGGCGGGCGTGGTCGAAGCGGGCCAGGCGCAAGGAGGCCTCAGAGAGGTCGGCCTCAGAGAGGTCGGCCTCGGAGAAGTCGGCGCGCTCAGCCTGCAGGCGGTGGAGCATGGCCCCGCGCCAGAGGGTCTGCCAGCAGAGAGCCTGGGCGAGGGAGGCGTCGGGGGCCTGAGCCTGCAGGAAGTGGGAGGAGGAGAGGACGGCCCCGGAGAGGTTTGTGTGAGCGAGCAGGGAGCCGGCGAAGGAGCAGGAGCGCAGGAAGGCTTCCTGGAGGGGGCGACCGGAGAGGTCGAGCTGGGAGAGATCGAGGCCAGTGGCCTGCCAGCGCTGGCCCTGCTTATGAGGAGGAACGAGCCAGCGCTCGTGGTCCTGCAGGTGGCGCGAGACAGCATCAGGCAAAGGTCGGGTCATGTGCCATCCTCACTTTCTGGGTCAGGGAGATCAGAAGCATCAGCGACGTCTGGCTCATGGTCACTCCTGTAGGGCCTCGAGGCCAGGAGGAAGGGGCGAACTGGCAGCCCAGCGTAGCCAGCGGTGGGCTGCCTCCCCGAAGAGGGGTTCAGGCTGGTCGAGCGGGCCGACGTCGAGCCAGTCGGCGCGGACGGACTCGAGGCCGATGGCGCCGAAGAGGAGGGTCCGCCAGAGGTGAGCGCCGGAGAGGTCGGCGCCGGAGAGGTCGGCGCGGGCCAGGATGGTGCGGCGCAGCTCGGCGCCGCGCAGGCAGGCGTGCTGGAGGCAGGCCCAGTAAAAGTCAGCGCCGGAGAGGTCGGCCTGAGAGAGGTCGGCCTGGGAGAGGTCGGCCAGCTTGAAGGAGGCGCCATTGCCGACCAGGCTGCGGAGGCTGGCCTGCCGGAAGCGGGCTTTCCAGCAAACTGCTTTCGCGAGGCGGGCTTCATCGAGGGTGGCGCCGTTGAAAGAGCAGGAGGCCAGCCAAGCCTCTGCGAGATTGCAGCCGCGCAGGAGGGCGCCGTCGAAGGTGGAGGAGGAGAGGCGGGCTTCAACCAGCAGGTGGCCAGAGAGGTCAAGGCCATGCAGGTCGAGGCCCTTGGAGTCGAACTGGTCCAGGATGGGAGAGCGCTCGCGTCCGTCGGTTTGCTGCCAGTGCTCGTATGCTCGGAGCCAGTCGAAGAGTTGGGGAGGACGGGAATGCGCGGGGGCCTGCAAGAGCCAGCGGCGGGCGGCCTCCCCGAAGAGGGGTTCAGGCTGGTCGGGCGGGCCGACGTCGAGCCAGTCGACGCGGACGGACTCCAGGCCGGAGGCATGCGAGAAGACGGCGCGCCAGAGGCGGGCGCCGGTGAGATCAGCGCCGGAGAGGTCGGCGCCGAAGAAGGAAGCCTGGTGCAGGGTGGCCTGGCGCAGGCAGGTCTGGCGCAGGCGGGCGTGGTCGAAGCGGGCCAGGCGCAAGGAGGCCTCAGAGAGGTCGGCCTCGGAGAAGTCGGCCTCGGAGAAGTCGGCACGCTCAGCCTGCAGGCGGTGGAGCATGGCCCCGCGCCAGAGGGTCTGCCAGCAGAGAGCCTCGGCGAGGGAGGCGTCGGGAGCCTGAGCCTGCAGGAAGTGGGAGGAGGAGAGGACGGCCCCGGAGAGGTTTGTGTGAGCGAGCAGGGAGCCGGCGAAGGAGCAGGAGCGCAGGAAGGCTTCCTGGAGGGAGCGACCGGAGAGGTCGAGCTGGGAGAGGTCGAGGCCAGTGGCCTGCCAGCGCTGGCCCTGCTTATGAGGGGGAACGAGCCAGCGCTCGTGGTCCTGCAGGTGGCGCGAGACAGCATCAGGCAAAGGTCGGGTCATGTGCCATCCTCACTTTCCTAAAGAAGGAGCAGAAAGCTCCTACCTCACGCTCTCTCTTTATACCATATCAGCCTATAGGGTTCAAGCAGCGGAAGCAACAGCAACCCTGACATATGGGGCCGAAATGTCGGGTATGCCTGGCGGTGCTGGCGGATGAGGATACCATAGAATCCGATTCTTCCAGCCCGGATCTGCTTGCTGTAGTAGTTGCTCCAGTTGCTGCAGGTCTTGTAGCTTGAGGTTGGGGTCGGAGCAATCAATAATGACATTCTCTTTGGTCCTTTTAAGCTCGTCGCTAATATTACTAAGCCACTGTGTCACAGTCTCTCTGCTATCAAGGCGCTTCACGTCCCATTCCGTGCCAGTTCCGTCTACGAAATCGGCCCCGCTGTGATCGCTTCGCCAGATAGGCAGAGGAAGCTTCCCCTGCGCAGCTAAACCAAGGGCCACCCTCGCCTCGCCGTATTGGAGTTTATTCGGCCCTATGTCATAAACAAGGGAGAGAATCCAGATCTCGAACGCCTCAGGGCTACCGGCCACTGGTTGCAGCTGTTGAAAGGCCTGTTCAAGGGCCTTGATTTGGTTCCAATCAACTGGCAAGGAAGCTGCCTTATCGGCTAGCGTGATTATCTTTTCCCAGATCTTGTTGACCAGGTCCTGTTGGCCTTTCAAATCCGAGATGTTCAAGCGTTGTTTAAAAGAGATGTAGAGAGATGTAAATGCAAGAAGCAGCTTAGTGTCATCGTTGCCTAGAGATGAGATCTGTAGGAGTGAAAAGGGTAATTTTCCCTTAATCTTGTTTATTAGCATTAAAAGTTCTGTAACTGTCAGATCCCCGTACTTCTGCTGAAGCTCTCGGAGCGAGCTTTCGGAAATGCCCAAGCGCTTGGCAAGCTCTGCGATCTCCTGGTCTGACAGGTCTTTCAGCTTGGCCGAGGCATTGTAGGGAATAACGGAAGGTAAATCAAGAGTCACAGCTGAAGAGATCTGGTCGGGGTCACCTGGCAGTGGCGGCAGAGGCTCATTGGCCAGCCCTACCATGTTCCTCTGCCAGGCTACCAGGGCATCGTAAGCAGGTGCAAGCTGCTGAGCGGATTCTAGCCCTACTCGAGAAAGCCACTGCAGGACATAGGAAACGAGGGTCGGACCAAAATCCAATGGAGGGGAGAAAGGGGGCAGCTCCGGTGCAGGTGCCGACACAGGTGCAGGCTCGGACACGGGGGCCTCAGGAGCTGGAGGAGCCTGTGGTGGCCTCTCCAGAATGCTAGTGTTTCCCTGGGAAATCTGTAGGCTGACATTGTGGGCCCAGGAGATCAGCTGATCAAGAAGGTGATCACTGTTAGAAAGCGTCGAGCCGACGCGTGGTGAGGGTCCTGCATCTTGCCAATCGCACAGGCTACGCTCCGTCTGCAGATAGCGATTGACCAGATCAAAGAAAGCATCGGCGGCTCGGCCTCTGAATAAAGCGTCGCCACCCAGGAGCGGCGCAAGGGCATTGGCAAAGTCACGGACAGCCTGCTTATAGGTTGCATCGAGGGCCCTAATGGCATCTTGAGGCAGCAGGGCTAAAGGTTGGACAACATAGGCATCAAACTGTTGGAAGAGATCCATATATCCGCTCATCCTGCTCCTCCGTTAGAAAGCGGTGGGGTTGTCAGAAGAGGGGGCATAACCGTGCGCAGGCTGACTGGTCTGGCTGCTCTGTTGGAAGCGAGACTGCATCTGCTGATCCAGGTCCCCGACTTGCTGAATGAGATCAAAGAGAGCCTGAGCTAGCTTGATCTGCCAGTCATAAGCAGCGCGCAGGCGCCTGGCATACGGGACCAGGACACTCCTGAGATACGAGCGGACTTCTATCGTAGAGAGGCGGCTTTGATGTTGCTCATACTGGTACTGAGCGGGATTAGTAGGGCTATCGTCCCACCAGCGATCAACAGCGCGATCAATGACTCCGGCTGGCGTCGGTGGGGGATAATAGCCATCCGGGCTCTCCTCATCGAGCCAGCACTGAACGCTGGCCCAGCTCTGATCGTGCTGGTCGCGTGCTAACGATGCTTTTACAAGGATCGTCGCAGCTGCATTGCGCAAAGCATCGAGAGGATAGAGTACCCAATCGCTGGAGCGGTTGGCTGGATCATCTGGCCGAGTAAAAGGCATCGTCCCCTCCTCTGAGCTGGTATACTACGCCAATAAGCAGTAAGCTATCCTCGTCTTATTAGCGATCTGTCAGCGCTTCCATACTAGCGGCTTGCTACCTAGTATAATTTCTCATGCTAACTATTTCAATATTACTATTTTACTAATATGTAACACGAATGCCTGCTAAGAAAGTGCAGAGTCGCTTACCTTTAGAGTGGTCTGCTCTGCTCTGGAAGAAAGACTCAGATTGCTAGGGCCAAATTAGCTCAAGCAAGAAAGTTTCTTTGAGTCTTCAATATCTTCAAGAGCGCTAGGAGCCGGGAGCAGCGAGATGACAAAGCGATCTGATCTGGTCAGGCGAAGCAGGGATAGAGACAAATAAAAAAATTCCAGTGCCGTACGCGCTCATAGGCACTGGAATCGCCGCATCTGATAGTGATACCGGGGCACAATAAAAGAAAGCAACGAAAGGGGTAAAGAAAGAATAAAGAGGAGTAGAGCGAGAGAGGCCGCCAGCCGCCTACTCCTCCTCGACCACGCCCATCACATCGCTTTCGCGCAGGATCAGCAGCTCCTCATCGTCGATCTTAATCTCGGTACCAGAATACTTGGAGAAGAGCACATGATCGCCGACATTGACCTCCGGCTTCACACGCTGACCATTATCGAGCAGCTTGCCGGGGCCAACCGCCAGGACCAGCCCCTGCTGTGGCTTCTCCTTGGCCGTATCGGGGAGCACGATGCCGGTCTTCGTCACCGACTCGCGCGTCACCGGCTTCACCAAAACACGATCAGCCAATGGGCGAACCTTCTCACCTGCGGTCGACATAGACTCTACCTCCCTTGCAAAAAACAGATAGCATCGTCAGCGCAGGTCGCCACCGCGCTCGCCTCCGGTGAGCTTCGCGGCGTGGCGTGGCGCCTGGCCGATTAGCACTCTCGCGAAGAGAGTGCGAACCGGCTATTATCATACACCAGGGCGGGCCACATCGCAAGAGGGAAAAGGCGCCCTTACAGCACAATCGACTGATAGGTTGAAGCGGCCAGTGCCTGTGCCACAATGACCGCCAGCAGCAACACGCCCCAATCCAGCAGTGCATCGGGGACCGTGCCGACCACGAGGAAGCCGCGCAGCAGATCCACGGTATAACTTAGCGGATTAATCTGGGCCAGAATGCGCAACCAATCGGGCATAATGGCCAGCGGATAAATGGCATTGCTGGCGAAGAAGAGCGGCATCGTCAGGACCTGGCCGATGCCCATGAAGCGCTCGCGCGTCTTCACCAGAATAGCGATCAACATGGAGAGCGTCGAGAAGAAGCTGGCCGCAATCAAGACCGCCAGCAGACTCCCGATAAGCCCGACCAGGCTCCACTGCAGATGCACGCCCAGCAGCAGGGCCAGCACGAAGATGATCACCGCCTGAGTGAGCGAGCGCACAGCGGCTCCCAGTCCCTTGCCGGTCACAAAGCTGGCGCGCGGCACCGGCAAGACCAGAAACTTCTGTAAGATACCAGCATCGCGCTCCCAGATGATGCTCAGCCCGTAGAAAATCGAGACGAACATCAGCGACTGTGCCAGAATGCCCGGTGTCATAAAGGTCAAGTAGCTCACCGAGCCAGTAGGGATAGCGCGCAGGCGCGAAAAGGCTTCTCCGAAGATTACCAGCCACAGGGCCGGCTGCACCGCGCGCGTCAGCAATTCCGTAGGATCGTGGCGCAGCTTACGCAGCTCGATCTCTGCCACCACCAACACGCAACGCACATACGTCACAATGGTCTCCCAGGGCGAGGGTGGGCGCAGCAGAGCTTGCAAATCTGCCCCTTGCCGCTGGGATTTATCCGAAACGCTGAGCGCGCCGACGTAGCTGTCTGACTTCACGATAACTGCCTCCCGATTCCAGAGTATTGCCTGTCACCGACGTAAAGACATCCTCAAGCGTGGCGCCAGGCCGATTCAGGCTGGCCTTCAGCGCTGCCGGCTCACCGATGGCCGCGATGCGCCCATGATCCATGATGGCCACGCGCTGGCAGTAGGCATCAGCCTCCTCCATATAGTGGGTTGTCACCAGCAGCGTAATCTGCTCCTGACTGCGCAGCAGCTCCAGCGTCTCCCAGACCGAACGTCGGGCCGTCGGATCGAGGCCGATGGTCGGCTCGTCCAGGATGAGAATGCGTGGACGGTGCAGGATGGCCTGGCCGATCTCCAGGCGCCGGACCATGCCGCCCGAATAAGTGCGTACCAGGCTGTGGGCCGCGTCGCGCAGATTGAGCAGCTCCAGCACCTCCCAGGTGCGCCGCTCGCGCTCCTGGCGTGGAAAACCAAGCAACTTGGCGACCACCAGCAGGTTCTCGTAACCGGTCAGCGAGCTGTCCGCCGAAAGCGACTGCGATACGTAGCCGAGCAGGCGCCGGATGACCATCTTATGGCGTTGGACGTCCAGTCCCGCGATGCGCATCTGGCCGCTGGTCGGCGGGATCAAGGTGATGAGCATACGAATGGTGGTGGTCTTACCGGCCCCATTGGGGCCGAGTAAGCCGAAGGCTTCGCCCTCCTGAATGGAAAAGCTGATGTGGTCAACGGCGGTCTTGTCACCAAAACGCTTGACGAGATTCTCGACTTCAATCATCGGCCTCATTCGGCCTGTCCTCCCTCTCCTGCCTGAGTGACTGTCATTGCCGGAGTGGTGCTTGCTTTCTCTCCTGGGTCTGGCGCCGACCGCTCCGGCTCAGGCCCCGGGGCAGCCCCTTCCTCGCCTCCACTGGCCTTGCCGCTCACTTCGACGGCGCTCTCGGCGGCTGCCAGCACCCGCTCAATGAGTCGCTGCAGCTCATCCTGCTCGTCAGGAGTCAGCGGCTCCAGCATACGCGAGAGCACTGCGCGCCGCTCCCGCTGCCAGGCCGCCACCTGCTCGGTGCCGCGCGCCGTCAGCTCAACCAGCACCACCCGCTCATCGCCTCCATCGCCCTGGCGCACTCGTCGCACCAGGCCGGCCTTCTCCAGGCGCTTGCAGGCGCTGGTCACAGAGCTGCCGCTCAGGCCCAACGCACTCGCCAGCTCGCCGACGCTGCATGTCCCCCGCCGGCTCAGGCTCTTGAGCAGCCAGTATTGCTCGGGCGTCATTTCGGCCCGCCTCACCGGGTGAGTGCTGCGCCTCAGCAGCCGCCACAAGGCCAGCAGGTCTTCTACCAGGCGTTCGCTGGCCATGACTCGCCTCGCCCCCTTCCTTTTTACAGACTAATATTTTTACTATCAAATATATTGATAATACAGTTTCTGGAAGCTGTCAAGGGGCAAAGTGCGAGGAGTGTGCTCCCTTGCGGACGCAGCTGGAGGGAGCATCTATTCAATGACACTCCCCGCTCTCAAGGCACAGGGCGGCTTCTTCTTTCAGCCAGTCACCTTGAGGAGAAGCCAGGAGTCGGTGTCTGTTCAGAAGCGTGGCGCCTCCTCTGAGAGGGGCGGGCCCGATGGCTCACACTACGGCTGCGTGCTCTGACGAGTATATTGATTGATGGTCGCTTGCATGGTGGTCAGGGTCAGGATCAAGCACCGGCTCGCAGCCAGGGCAGCAAAGGGTGAGGCGGAGGCCAGAGCCAGAAGTCACGGAGGTCCTGGCCATGCTTGTGCCGCTGGGCAGAATGCGCTACAATAGAAGCCCGATGCGCTGATATTCACAGGGCCGGGCGCCAGTCGTGGCGCTCGTCCAGTAAGGCAACCACAGTCAGCGCCCGCCGATCACGATCACATCAAACTCGCCTGCGCGACAGAGCTGGATTGTACTGATGCCTGAGCATACCGACCTGGAACAGGAGCTACTGGCCGGCCTCAACGGGCCGCAGCGGGAGGCCGTTACCACTACCGAGGGGCCGCTGCTGATCCTGGCTGGTCCCGGCAGCGGCAAGACGCGCGTCATTACCCATCGCATCGCCTATCTGGTGCGCTGCCGTGGCGTGCGGCCCTGGCATATTCTGGCCGTGACCTTTACCAATAAGGCTGCGCGCGAGATGCAGGAGCGTCTCGAGAAGCTGGTGGGCCTGAGCGAGGCCCGTGAGATGTATATTGGCACCTTCCACGCTATCTGCGCCCGCGTGCTGCGCGCCGAGGCAGATCTGCTGGCGCCACTCGGCCTGACGCGCTCCTTTGTCATTCTCGATACCGATGATCAGGCTGCGCTCGTCAAGCAAGCTCTGCGCGACCTCGATCTCGACGAGAAGCAGTATCGCGTCTCGCTGATCCACGCCTTGATCTCGCGCGCCAAGAACGCCATGCTCTCCCCTTACCAGATGGCCGAGCAGGCTCGCCGCTATACCGAAGAGGTGGCGGCCCGGGTCTACCGCCGCTATCAGCAGTTGCTGCGGGCCAATAACAGCGTCGACTTCGACGATCTCCTGATGCTCACTGAGCAGCTCTGGCGCACAGAACCCGAGGTCCTGGAGCGCTACCAACAGCGCTGGCGATATATTCATGTCGACGAGTTTCAGGACTGCAATGTGCCGCAATATAAGCTGATTCGCCTGCTAGGGCGGGGCAGCTACGAGCGGCCCGGCGGCAGTGGCAATGTCTGCGTGGTTGGCGACGATGACCAGATGATCTATAGCTGGCGCGGCGCCAGCGCCGAGAACGTTCAGGCGTTCGAGCGCGACTTTCCCGAGGCGCGTATCATTCTGCTGGAGCAAAACTATCGCTCGACGCAGCACATTCTCGATGCCGCTCAATGCGTCGTCCGGCGCAACACGGTGCGCAAGGAGAAGCGGCTATGGACCGCCCTCGGCCAGGGTGAGAAGCTGATCTACCATGAGGCATATAACGACGAGGCCGAGGGGTTGTACGTTGCCGATGAGATCCTCAAGCTGCTGGCGCGCGGGGTGGTAGCCCAGCGCAGCGAGATCGCTGTCATGTATCGCACCAATGCCCAGTCGCGCGCCCTCGAAGAGCAGTTTCTGCGGGCCAACATCCCGTATAAAGTCATCGGCAGCCGCAAATTCTACGAGCGCAAAGAAGTCAAGGACATGCTGGCCTACCTGCGCCTGCTTCTTAATCCCCACGACGACCTGAGCCTGCAGCGCATCATCAATGTGCCCAACCGGAAGATCGGCCCGAAGTCACTGGGCGAGCTGCAGCGCTGGGCCCGTGAGGAGCAGCGTTCGCTCTATGATGCCCTGCAGCGGAGCGAGGACCACCCAACGCTGGGGCGCGCCGCCAAAAACGCCCTCCAGCAGTTCGCTCAGCTCTTGGAAGAGCTACGCGCCTCGGTGGCCGAGCTGCGCTTGCCAGAACTGCTGGACCGTGTAGCAGAGCGCACGGGCTATGGTCCCGAGCTGCGCGCTTCTCCCGAGGGTGAGGAGCGCTGGAGTAACATCCTGGAGCTGCGCCGCGTGGCAGAGGATTATGCTGAAATCGAGACCTCGCTGGCGCTGGAGCTGTTCCTGGAGAACGTGGCCCTGGTCGGTGGGGCCGACGTGGCCCAGACAGGCGAAGAGGGCACCCTCCTTCACGAAGAGGACCAGGATGCCGTGACGCTGATTACGCTGCATGCAGCGAAGGGCCTGGAGTTTCCGGTGGTCTTCATTGTGGGACTCGACGAGGGCATCCTGCCACATGGGCGCTCCATCGATTCGCCCGAGCAGCTGGAGGAAGAGCGTCGCCTGGCCTACGTCGGCTTCACACGGGCCATGCGCCGCCTCTATCTGGTACGTGCCCGCCGCCGCTCGTATTTCGGCGATGTGGTCTATACGGAGCCGTCGCGCTTTCTCGCTGACATTCCTCCCGATCTCTTTGCAGCCAGCTCCGGCATCGGACCGTTGCCGGCCCGTGGCTCGCTGCACCAGCCCTCAACCTGGGAGCGCTATGAGAGTTACGAGAGCTATGACCAGGACTCCCGGGGCCTCTCCAGTGGCGCTGGCCCCCGTTCCCGCCCACGCCGCTCCACACCCGCGGACACAACCTTCGCGCCAGCTTCCTCCGATGTTTCGGTGACACCGGCGGCGCCTCGCTTCCAGCCCGGCGATCGCGTGCTGCACCATCTCTTTGGGCAGGGCATCGTCCTCAAGAGTGAGCTGGAAGGCGGCTCTGAGTTTGTCGAGGTGCAGTTTCAGGGGAAGCATGGCAAAAAACGCCTCAGCCTGGATTATGCGCGCCTCGAACGCCTCCCCTGAGCCGCTCGCCCCGCCCCAGTGGGAGAACAGACCGGCACCAGCCTGAGCGGCCCCTCTTCTGTCTCTCTCTCTCACTACTGCAACCAGGAAGCCGCAAAACAGAAAACCAATGAACTCCCAGAAGCAAGGAGGGCCGGCTTCAGGGATAGAATAACCAATCGCTCTTAAGACCGTGTGCGTATCAGTAATCCATCTGTAAAGGGACTCCTTTCTCGTTTTCCCCTTTCCCATTCGTAGTAAGCAAGCAGTGAAGTGTCGCATCTCAAAAACCGCCTGCTTCCAAATATGGCTATTGCTTGAGTAAATAGAATCATCTATCATAGATAAGCCTTTTATTCTTATAGCTTTGTCAACAGATTGAGAAAGGACCCTGGTCGCAAAAACTGATGGAGAAAAGGCGCTTCAAAGAGGAGAAAAGTGGAGAGAGAGTAGCGTACCACATTACTATTCACGATATGCCTAGTAGTGAACGTCCGCGAGAGAGGCTGCTGCATTACGGGCCGCAAGCTCTCTCGACAGTCGAGCTACTGGCTATCGTGCTGCGCACGGGAACGAAGCGCAGTAATGTGGTAGAGCTGGCGGCCAAGCTGCTCGTGCTCTATGGTGGCCTGGGTGGTCTCATGGGGGCGGACCTGGCCAAGCTCTGCCATGAGCATGGGCTGGGTGCCGCCAAGGCGGCCCAGCTCAAAGCCGCGCTGGAGCTGGGCCGGCGTCTGCAGCTAGAGCAGCCGGAGGCTCGTTATCGCATCACCTCGCCGGCGGATGCGGCCCGGCTGGTCATGATGGAGATGGCCTATCTGGAGCATGAAGAAATGTGGATTCTCTTACTAGATACCAAAAATCAGGTGGTGGCGATCGAAAAACGTTACAAAGGGACGGTCAACAGCTCGGTCCTGCGCGCGGCGGAGGTCTTTCGTCCCGCGGTCCTGCGCAATTGCCCGAGCATTCTCATTTGCCATAATCATCCCAGCGGCGACCCGACGCCTTCCCCGGAGGACGTTGCCGTCACCGAGCAGCTGATCGCCGCTGGACGCCTCCTTGACACCGAGCTGATCGACCATCTTGTAATCGGCAAGCAGCGCTATGTCAGTCTCAAAGAACAGCTCCGTTGGTAGTGCTGATTGAGTGACTTAAGCTGCAGGGAGGAGAGCAAGAGACAGAGAGGCAGAAAAAGCCGGCGTTGGAGGGAAGGAAATGACCCAGGCCAGAGGGAAGCGGACAAAACGGCTGCGATGGGAGGGGGTCCTTCCTTCCTTCCTTGCCTTCATTGCTTCGGAGTGCTTCCCATCCATCGCAGCCGTCTGGAAGCGTAAGAGCGCGCTCATGTGGCGCGGACGACGGCCTCCTCCGCGGCCTGTGGGCCGGTCTGGTCCTGGCTGCGGTCCTGGTCGCCCTCTTTCTTGCCCGAAATGCTCTCAGAGCGAGGAGCGGGCAGGCCACCCTCCAGGGCCACATCCAGCACCTGCTTGATATCATCGACAAAGACAAACTCCATCTGCTCACGCAGCTCGCGCGGCAGATCTTCCAGCAGATCCTGCTCGTTCTTGCGTGGCAGAATCACCGTGTGGATGCCGGAGCGGTAGGCGGCCAGCACCTTCTCCTTGACGCCGCCGATGGGCATCACGCGCCCGCGCAGCGTAATCTCGCCCGTCATCGCCACATCCGAGCGCACCTTGCGCCCGCTGGCCAGAGAGACCAGGACCGTTGCCATCGTCACGCCCGCCGACGGTCCATCCTTGGGGATAGCTCCCGCGGGAACGTGGATGTGCACGGCCTGATTCTCGAAAACATTGTTGGGCAGACCCAGCGCGGCGGCGTTCGAGCGCACGTAACTGAGAGCCGCCATAGCTGACTCCTTCATCACATCGCCCAGTTGTCCTGTCAGGATCAGCTGACTCTCCTTGCTGGGCATCACTGCGGCCTCAACAAAGATGATCTCGCCGCCGACAGGGGTCCAGCTCAGGCCAGTAGCGATGCCGGGCCGGTCGATGCGCTCGGCGGCCTCCTCGAAGAAGCGCCAGCGGCCCAGATACTCGGTCAGCTGCTCCGTCGTGATATGGATCGGAGCCTGGCGCCCCTCAGCGATCTGGCGCGCAGCCTTGCGGCAGAGCGTCCCGATCTCCCGCTCCAGATTGCGCACGCCTGCCTCGCGCGTATAGCCGCGGATAATGTGGCGGATCACCTCATCGTCGACGATCAGCTCATCCGGGCGCAAACCGTTAGCCGCGATCTGCTTGGGCAGCAGATAATTGCGGGCGATATGCATCTTCTGTTCCTCGGTATAGCCCGAAAGCTCCAGGATCTCCATGCGGTCCCGCAGCGGCGCGGGGATCGGCTCCAGCGAGTTGGCCGTCGCGATGAAGAAGACCTTCGACAGATCGAAAGGCAGGTCCAGATAGTTATCGCGGAAATTGTAGTTTTGCTCTGGGTCAAGCACCTCCAGCAGAGCAGAAGAAGGGTCGCCGCGCCAATCGGCCCCGACCTTATCGACCTCGTCGAGCATAATCACTGGATCATTGGTTTCGACGCGACGCAGAGTCTGGATGATGCGCCCGGGCATGGCCCCGATATAGGTGCGACGGTGGCCGCGGATCTCGGCCTCGTCGCGGATGCCGCCCAGGGACATACGCGCGAACTTGCGTCCCAGAGCGCGAGCGATCGACTGGCCCAGGGAGGTCTTGCCGACGCCTGGTGGACCGACGAAGCAGAGGATTGGCTCACGGTTGAGCTGACGATTGGCCTCGCCCGAATGCAGCGGCTGCGTTGGGCGGCGCTTATCGGTCTCGCCCTCCGCCGCGGCCTCGGCGGCCTCCTCCTCGCGTCTGGCTCGCTCGGCCATGCGCTCCTCCTTCAGGCGGCGCACGGCCAGGTATTCCAGAATGCGCTCCTTGATCTTCTCCAGATCGTAGTGGTCCTCATCGAGGACCTGGCGCGCCTTCTGGACATCGATCGTCTGGCCAGTGCTCTTGCTCCAGGGGAGGCTGACCAGCAGCTCAAGGTAGGTGCGGATAATGCTGTACTCGGGCGAGACCGTGGGCAGCTTCTCCAGACGCGACAGCTCGCGGTTGGCCTCCTTGAGGGCCTCCTCGGGCATTTTGGCCTCTTCGATTTTGGCGCGCAGCTCATTGATGGTAGCCTGCTCTTCGCTCTCCTCGCCCAATTCACGCTGAATGGCCTTCAGCTGTTCGCGCAGGAGATACTCGCGCTGCATCTTATTCATCTCTTCCTGGGCCCGGCTCTGGATCTTGCGGCCCAGTTCGAAGATCTCCAGCTCGTGGGCGAGGAAGCTGCTCAGCTCCTTGAGTTTGGCGCGCACCGAGTCAAGCTCCAGCAGCTTCTGACGGAGCTGCAGGTCCATCTGGACGAAGGTCGCGATCAGGTAGACCACCTGGCGCGGCTCTTCCAGGTTGAGGTTAGCGGCAGCGGCGGCCTCCGGCACATTTTGGACCAGAGCGACCATGCGCTGGAAGTAGCTGACCACATTGCGCTTGATGGCCTCGGTCTCAGTGTCGTTCTCCTGGATGTCAGGTCGGAGGGTCACACGCGCCTTCAGGTAGGGCTTTTCCTGAACGAACTCGCCGATGGTCACACGCTCCAGCCCTTTGACAATGATATGGATCGTGCCATCGGGCATGCGAATCATGCGTTCCACGCGCGAGACCGTACCGATCTTGAAGATGTCATCCGGCCCGGCCTGCTCGATTTCCGCCGATCGCTGAGCCACCAGTACGACCAGGCGATTGCCCGGCATGATATCGTTGATCAAGCGAATCGAGCGCTCCTGACCAACCGCCAGCGGCTGCATGGCGAAAGGATAGACCACGACATCTTTCAGGGGAAGGACCGGCAGGATTTCAGGGATCGAGAGCCGCTCCTCGTCGTCGTCCTCCTCCCGCTCATCGTAGTAGTGGTGATGGTGGGAGCGTTCTTCGCGGGAGGGTTCGAGATCGTCATCGATCGCGCGCCGCTGACGCCGCCGCGGCTTCTGGCGTGTGGAGGGCGAGCTGGCAGTGGCCTCTCCTCGCCTGCCACGAGCCGGGCGCCGCCGCGCAGGAGCACTTTTCGCCTGAGTCTCCTCTTCGTCTTGTCTCTCCTGAACCTGTTCTTCCTCTTCTTCTTCTTCGACCGCCTGCTCAGGCATAAGCCCGCGCTTCTTCTGATCCTTTTCCATAAACCTTTCTCAGTCAGTAGTTCGTTCGGTTCATTCGCTAATTGCTACTTCTCCGTGGCACTCTGCCGAACCTGGACGCGCTGAGGCTCGCTGCGGGTCGCGGGCAGCTTGGGCAACGTGACCCAGAGAAAACCATTTTCATAGCGTGCCGTCACTGCCTCGCGATCGATAGGCGAGGGAATGAAGACCTCGACGCGAAAAGGTCCATAGCGGATCTGCGCCTCCTGATAGGAGAGGTTCTCGCGGTCCTCATTGTCATCTCGCCGCTCGCCGCTGACCACCAGCGCATCTTCGTAGAGTGTAACGTTAATCTCATCCTCTGACATTCCGGCAAGCTCTATCTTCACGACGACCTGCTCCGCCGATTCGCGTATATCAGCAGGAGGGCGCCAGACCTCCGAGTGTTGGAGAAGCGCCTGCTGGCTCTGCCAGAGAACTTCCTGCAACAACTGGCGATAGTGGCGTTGCAGTTGTTGCCCCGACCCATCGATATAGCGATAGGTCACCGAGCGGTAGCGCATCCGCATACTGGTTACCTCGTTTCACTCTCCTCAAACGGATCGTGAGGCGTGACCTACATGCAACGTCCTTGCGTGTTAGTGACGACTGGTGGACGTCGTCAGGCTCTGTGTCGATTCCTGGCCGTCTGTCCCTTCGTCCAGCCGGTCGCCTGTCCTGGTCTGGCTCCCTCCATCCCGGGTTGGCTCTCGGTTTCGTGAAGTGCTCTCTCTCTGAGCTTGCGTGTCGCTGACTGGTCGGTTGCTGGTCTGCCTGCTAGAAGGGTCAAGCGAGCCAGGCAAACTGACGGTCAACCGCGAGCGAACTGGCAGGTTTGGCTCCGCCTCGCGCCTTGCCTGTCCTCGTCCCAGAGCAGGGAGCCTGGCTTTCTGCTTCGGCCCTGGCCTTACTCGCTCGCTCCCGTTGCCTTCTCCCTCCCTTCCCCCCTTCCTCCTTCCCTCTCCTGGTCACCGATGCTGCTGACTTGTTGGCTCGATACCTGCCGACCTGTTTGACTGACTGACTGACTGACTGACTGCTTGTTTGATTGATGCCCCACCTGTCTGCCTGATTGGCTGGCCTGGCCTGGCCTGGCTGGCTGGCTGAGCATCCCGCCCGGCCCCTGGTTGTTATAATCTGCTCTGCGATCCTATCTCTCGGGCGAGGAAGATGGAGAGGGGAAGAGCGAAGATGTCCCGTTCAGCCCCGTAGACGCTACTCATGCTGACTACAGCAGAGGAAGATCTTTTTCGCCGCTGGCCAGCGCCTTCTGACACTCCGGGCAGAGGTATTCATATTCTGAATGGCTCTCTGAGAGGACGTCGCTCTGGATGATGCGCGCGTAGCGCAGACGTGTTGCCTTATTACACCTGGAGCAGTTGACATATGTATCCGATATTGCAGTCCTTCTGGTCCCAAGGATGTCTTCCTGCATGACCGACACATGCCTTTCTTTCTGCTTCAAAGGTCACAATCACCCGGTAGCAGCGTGGGCCAGGGCTGCGTGGCGCACAGCTGTCGGCTTGGCTCTGCGCTCTTGGCCTGACCCCCTCACGGGAGCGGAGTGTGTGCGTATGGGCAGGCGTGCCTTCCCATCTGCAGGCCAGGGCAGTCGTTCTGGCCGCCTGGCCTTTTTGATTATGGCATGCGGGCGCGAAAATTGCAAGGTGGTTTGACGTCTTCATGGCGATATGCTACTATGTCTCTTAGGCTTCATTTATTTTTCGTGCGTTTTCAAAAGGTTAGCAGGCAACTCAGCAGCTATCAGGCGCGTCTTTCCTGGTTGGTTAGCCGGGCGCGGCCAGCGCCCTGATATGAATAGAGGGCACTCCCATGATCGCGCGAAAACTCTCTCAATGGCTGGCTCGATTGTTTGCATGGTGGCCCGGGAGAAAACGGCGCTCCCAGATGGTGGCGGCGGAAGCGAGTGGGGCCTCCAGCGCTCACGCACTGACGCCGCGTCAGCCTCCGTTGCCGGGCACGCCCACCTCCACTTCGCCGTCGGCGCCGGCCAGTGGTTTGGCCTCGCAAGCCGGTCCTTCGTCTCGCTACTCGTTCCTTCTTGAGGGCCAGGATCTCTTCTTGCCGCCGAAGCTGACAGCTCCGCCCGGTGCGCTCGGTGGGTTGCCGTCTCTTGATTATAGCCTGTACGGTTTCCCCTCTCCTCTGGCTGATCCTCATCGCTCCCTGAGCGAGCGTCTTCGGTGGATCTGGGAGAACGATCCCTTCTCCTCCGGTGAGGTCTCAGCAGAGGAGGAGACTCAGACGGGGGCAGAGGGCGGTGAGCTGGGCGACTCCTCTCCTGCTGCCCTCCTCCAGCAGCGCCGTCTGGAGTTCCTGCGCTATCTGGTGAAGCGCGGCCTTGTGAACGAGGGCTTTGATCAGGAGAATCTCCCCGAACAGTATCGTGGTCTTCCCTGAGCCGGGCCGGGCCTGCCTGCTCTTGCCAGGGAAAGTGCGGGTACCTGTTCCTCCCTCTCTGCACCAGGTGTTGCAGGGTGGCAGAGTGTGGTGATTGGTGATCTGGGCCTGGCTCGCCGGCCCGGCAAGGGTGCTGTTTGCCCGCGCCGCAGGGGCCAGCGGAAGGAGAAGATGGTCTGAATTGCGCTGGTAGTCCTCTTCTCTTCTCCTCCGCAGAGTCTCAGGCTGCTCTTTGCTGGTCCAGTCCAGTTGAGCTGCGGGGCTCGATGGGCGCTCTTTTTCCTCTCCAGCCAGGGGTGGCAGACTGCTGGACTCCAGATTCTGGCTGCTACTCTACGCTTGCTGATGATACTGGTGAGATGGCGGAGGCTGGCGCCGCGCGGCGAGCACGCGGCTGGCGCAGATGGTCTGCCAGGTGGTGAGTGGGTAGCAGGACAGCAGGGCTGCAGGATGGCACATGAGTAAGCGAGCGATCGCTTTGTCAGCTGTCGGAGAGCAGAGGTCTGCGATCAAGATCGGACGGACCTCGCTCCCTGGGTTGGCGGCGTGGCAAAGCGGTCGCGTGCTTCTTTCGGCTTAGTCTTCGATGGCTGTCTCGCTGAGGCGCAGGACCAGGCGACAGAAATGGAGCATCGCCGCGGCGAACTCGAGATAGGTCTCATCGCTGGGTGCAGCGTGTGGACCAGGTGAGGCGCGTCGGCGTAAGGCCCGGAGCACAACCATGACGTCTTCCTTCAAGGAGGCATCGAGATCCCCGCTCTGCATCAGACGGATGACCTGGGCCACAATGGAGTCGACTTCACGGCGCATCAGGCGCAGTTCTGTTAGCCAGGCATCCTCGTCGGCGGGTGGGGGAGCATCGTCGTCCCATGTGGGGACCGGCAGGGTCTTGCTCTCCTCATTGTCCTGTCTGACCTCGCTGTAGCTCGCACGTTGGTTGGCCTGGAGGTGAGTATGGGAGTCCAATGCTGCGCCTTCGAGCGTTACCCCCAGCTCACGCAGTAGCTCGGCTAGTTCTTGTTCCCAGCCAGCCATGGGACACCTCCTTCTGAAATAACCGCCAGGACGTCCTTGACACAACCAAAGTGTAGCACAGTGTATCACCCCTGTAAATGGGTTGAATGGGCTGAGGCGCTGAGGTGCTGAGACACTGAGGCGCTGAGGTGCTGAGGCACTGAGGCACTGAGAGACGGAAGAGAGTTGCGAGCCGTGCCGGGGTGGGCGGAGCCTGCTTCGAGACTTGAGAGGCAGCAGCGGAAGATGGTGGGGGAGAGGTGAGGAAGGCAACGGCTGGCTGGCTGGCGAAACTGTGGAAGAAGAGCAGGCTGGCGCCGGGTTCGCTTCGTCCCTGGCTCGGAAGGAGGGAAGAAGGGAGGAGGGGAACCCGGCGCCCGGACCGGCTCAGGGCAAGGCCAGAGAAGGCACCTGGGGGAGAATGGGCAGGATCGCGGAAAGGAGCAGGGCCACGACGAGCAGGGCGACAAACCAGGCCTCTAACTTGAGCATGTCACGGAGAACAAGATGGAGGCCGGAAGCAAGATCGGTGCGCAGGATACCGCTCACTACAACAACCAGGATCGGCAAGGTCCAGAGGGCGATGAGAACCAGGTGAGGCGCGTTGTGAGGGAGACCGATGAGGAGCAGGACAAGATAGGCGCCTCCCAGGAGGGCCAGGAAGAGGGTCCGGTTAAGACCAAGGCCCAGGGTGTTGGCCAGGGTGTGCTTGCCGGCCTGGGCATCGTCCTCAACGTCGCGCATGTCGTTGACGTGTACGAAGGCGGCGGCCAACAGACCCGGCATCAGGCTGTAGAGAAGAGCCTCGCTGTTAAGCTGGGCCTGCTGCAGGTAGTAGGCTCCCAGGGTGATGAGTGGACCATAGATACAGAAGGCGACCGGCAGGCCGAGCATGAGTGAGGAGAGGGCTCGCTTCGTGGCGCTGTAGAAGTAGGCGGCCAGCAACCCCAGCAGACCGAAGAGGAGCAGCGCCCAGCCAGAGGCGAGGGCGAGCAGCAGGCCCAGCAGCGCGCCACCAGCCAGAAGGACCAGGCCAAGGACCAGGACGCGCGTGGGCTTGATTAAACCTTGCTGGATGAGCTTACCCGGCCCCAGGGTGTTGCTGGTGTCGATCCCGCGCAAGTAGTCGTAGTAGTCATTGATGAGATTGGCCCCAAGCTGCAGGAGCACTACAGCCAGCAATCCCAGCAGGAGACGCTGGGGATGCCATTGCCCCAGCCCTAAAAGCCCACGCAGGCTAAGAATGTGCGCCAACGCGAGAACGCCGCCCAGCAGGAACGGCATGACGCACAGGACGAGATAATGGGGACGCATGCCTTCCCACCAGAGGCGCAACCACTCGCTGACACTGCGCCGATACTCCGCCGGCTGCGCCACCAACGGGGTCGGCGTGCTGACCGCTTCGCCAGCTTCGACCGAGTGCACCGAGACCTCGGGCTGCAGGGTGCTGAGGGTCTGTAGCGACCCCAGGGGAATGGTGGGAACCTCTTCTGCCTGCACCGACTCGGCAGTCACGATCTGTGAACTGGCTTTGACTTCGTTCTCGCGTTGTTTCCCTTTGCCATTGCTGATAGAATCGCTATGCTGCTCTGCAGTCTCTAGCTCTTTTGCAGGCTGCTCTTTGTTCGTAAGCTCTTGCTGCGACATATGCCCCCCTTTTGCTGCGCACGTGCCACTGGCTCCGGCGGCGCACCATCGGGTCTCTTATTAATATGAAGAAAAAGACAGAAAGACGATAGACGATAACAGCTGCTATAGAAGATGGCTGCTCTCGGTCTGGCTGCTCAGTTGCTGTAGGCGGAAAGGCGGCCTGCAAGCTGAGCCGGTGACGCCTTCGTCACTGTTAGTATACAACCTGCCGGCCAATCGGCACATCACGAAGGTGTCGTCCCGTTCTTGTGGAGCGCGACCAATAGCTCGCTGATCTTTCCCTCAAGCTGCGCCTGTCGCACTGCGACGGTGAGGTCGCCGCGCGTCTTCTCTAAGATCGCGCGTGCGGTGTCGGTGGTACGGCGCAGGCCACCGGTGATGGCATCGGGGAAGTCGATGGTGATCAGCAGGGCGTAGATGTCGTCCATGTGCTGCAGGAGCTGCTCACATTCGGCAAGCCAGCCGTGGCGCAGGCGATCCAGGACGTAGCGCCGCAGCTCCCCGACGGCCTCTCCCAGGCCATTGAGATAGGGCGCCCAATCGATCTTGAGGCTCTGCGGATGGGGCAAGGCTCTCCCCTGGACCAGGGCCAGGAAGGCCGCGGCCTCGGCATATTCTTTCTGGGCATCCTGGACGAAGCCGGCGTAGAAGACATCCGGTTGCTCTCGCAGATCCGTGCCGATCTGGGCGAGTAGCTCCGCCGCCCTGGCAAGCAGCTCCTCGGCAGCGGCAAATTCCCGCCGGTGGGCCGCACGGATGCTGTTGGCGCAGTAGCGGATCAAGGTGCGCGCACGCGGCAGCGCTTGCTCACGCGCGGTGTTTTTCTGGCTGAGATAGTTGAGCGCTTCTTGACCAAGGGTCTCAAGGTTCTCTATCATGGCGTTTCCCTTTGCAGACCTCTTTTCGAATATTGCCAGTGTACCATAGATCGATATGCCTGGCATCTTCTCGTGGTTGCAGAGAGCAAAAAATCCCACTCGTCCAGCCTCTGCGGCCAGGCGAGTGGGCTGCTGTCTCAGGCGACGATGCTCGGTCTGCTCTGCCGCCGCCGCTCCAACCAGGGCGCGCGGGCCTGCCGTCTCCGCTCCGTCGCTGCCTAGACCAGGCGGGTCACTTCGATCTCCGGGGGAAACCGCATCTGGTCCAGGTCCCCGGCCCAGAAGAGTTGCTTCATGATCTCGGCTACGGCGTAGAGGAGGTGCTGCTGGCTGACCTCGCGGTTGCGCTCGAAGGTCGCGCTGCCGCGGTAGCTGGCGAGGTTGCGAAACCAGGTATTGATACCTGTCCGCCCGCTCAGGCGCACCAGGTAGACTTCCATCTTCAAGGCCCCGTATTCGACGGGAACGATGATGCGCAGCTGCGGCTCGTGCTCAATGATGTCCAGGCGATAGAAGACGCCGTAGTGATCGCGCGATGCCTGGAAGATGGAGACTTCGGGCACCTCGCTCTCTGCCCCTTCGTGCTCCTCATAAGGCTCCGGTTGCTGCTGTTCCATGGTCACTCCTAGGTTGGCCAGCAAACTCTCCAGCTGTTCGTGAATGTTCATGGCTATGCGCTTCCCCTTCCTCTTTGCAGCATACTCATTCGGCAATGGCGCGCTCGGACGTCCTTGGGCGCGGCGGCTGGCTGCGCGCTCTCTCTGATTCTGAGATTCTGAATTGAGACCGCCTCGCTTACTCTCTTTTTCTTTGAGGCTGACGCAAAAACGGAACTCGCTTTGACACGCTGCTCTCGGTGCTTGAAAAGCTCTTTATGCCACTCTTGACGCTACGCTGGCCGGCAAGGAAGGGGGGGAGGAGCAGACAGGGCTGTGGGAATGCTCTCCCCAGGCGGGAAACTTAGCCGCCGGCCCGTTTGGCGCGGTAGCCGAGCTGTTGCAGGTGCGCCAGGATCTTGTCGCGGTGATCTCCCTGAATTTCGATGGTGCCGTCCTTGACGGTTCCCCCGGCTCCGCAGAGGCGCTTGAGGTCGCGGGCGAGCGTCTCTAGCCCGGCCTGACTGACGGGCAGGCCACGGATCACGGTGACCGTTTTGCCGCCGCGCTGGGCCCGTTCGCGACTGACATGGACGCCTCCGCCGCTGGGAGCGCTGGTCGAGGCTGCCTGGTTCCCGCTCTCGCAGCGGCACTGGCGATAGGGCTGGTGGCAGACGGGACAATGGGTGACTCGTCCGCCGTCGGTGCTGTAGACGAGACGATCTGGCATGGCTCTTTACTCTTCCTTTCTTGTCTGGTCTTACTGACTCGCTGCTGTTTCTGGGGGGCCTCTCAGGCGGCGGTGCGTCGTCCCTTGCAGGGATGGGCGGGCTGGGCCGGAACGCGGGGGGCACGACGCTGGCGCAGGTGGGCGATGAGGGAGGCGCCGGCATAGCAGCAGGTGGCCAGGGTGGCGATGCAGAAGCTGGCTGGCAGGCGCTGGCCTGGTCCCAGGAAGGCGATGAGCAGTCCGCCCCAGGTGCAGCCCAGGCCCAGGAGGGTGGCCAGCAGGAGGGCGCCCACTGGTGAGGAACTCAGGCGCCCGGCGGCGGCGGCTGGGGCGACCAGGAGGGCGAAGACGAGCAGGACGCCGATGACGAGCACGGAGATGGCTGTGGCCAGCGCGAGGAGCAGCAGGAACAGGACGGAGAGCAGGCGCACAGGAACGCCTCGCGCCGCAGCGACCTCGGGATCAATGGAGGCAAAGAGCAGCGGTCGGTAGAGGATGAGCAGGGCCAGGCTACACCCGAGGGTACAGGCCAGGCTGAGCCAGACGTCCTCACGGCTGACGCTGAGGATGGAGCCGAAGAGAATGCCGACCCCAGCGCTGGCATGGCTACCGCTGCTGGATGCGTAGAGGCTGAGAAAGAGAACTCCCAGTCCCAGGGCAAAGGAGAGCACCATGCCGATCTCGATGTCGCGTCCGCGCAGGCGCTCCCCCAGCAGGCCAATGATGAAGGCCGCCAGCAGGCTGAGGACGAGCATGCCGGGCAGGGGACTGAGGCCGAGCAGGGCGGCCCCTGTGGCTCCTGTGAAGCCGATGTCTGTCAGCGCCTCACCGGCGAAGGTTTGGGCTCGCAGGATGAGGAAATAGCCAACCAGAGCGGCGGCAATGGCGACGCAGCCGCCGGCCAGGAAGGCGTTCTGGATAAATTCATGCTGCCAGAGCGTGACAATGTTCATGTTCTTGATGCTCCTCTCTCTTGGCGCTGGTGCCTTGCGTTACCGCGCGCTGGCCTGCTGTGAGAGGCCCGCGCCGGGGGCCGGGGCCGATAACGAGTCAGGCCGCAGCCGCCGTCGCTGCCAGCGCGGGGCGATGAGGCGCACGGGGAGATAGATGATGAAGGAGAGGAAGGCGATGAAGAAGCTGACGGGAATGGTGCCGCTGAGCACAGCCAGGAGGATGCCCAGCCAGGTGTAGAGCAGCCCCAGGAGGATGGCCAGCAGGATGACCGCCCCCGGTCGCAGGGCCAGTCGCCCGGCAGTGGCCACCGGGCCGACGAGCAGGGTGAAAACGAGCAGTGCGCCGACGATCTGGACGGCGATGGCGATGGCCAGGGCCACGAGTACAAGGAAGACGACTGCGAGCAGGCGTACGGGAACGCCGCGCGCTTCAGCAACTTCGGGGTCGTAGGAGCTAAAGAGGAGGGGTCGAAAGAGCAGCAGGATGCTGACCAGGATCAGCAGGCTTACGCCAAAACTGAGCAGGACGTCGAGACGGCTGATGCCGAGGATGGTGCCAAAGAGGATACTGTAGACGCGCTCGGCGTAGCCGCTGTAGAGGGAGAGGAAGAGCAGGCCCAGGGCGAGGGCAAAGGCCATGAGGATGCCGATGGCCAGGTCGCGCTCGCGCAGGTTGCGCCCGAGCAGGCCAATGCCGATGGCTGCCCCAATGGTGAAGGCGAGCAGGCCCAGAAGCGGGTCGAGACCGAGCAGAACAGCGCCAGCGGCTCCCGCGAAGCCGATGTTGGGCAGGGCGTGACCGGCAAAGGTCAGGCCGCGCAGCAGCAGAAAGTAGCCGGTGACGGCAGCTACAATGGCGATGCAGGTCCCGGCGAGAAAAGCATTTTGGATGAAAGGATAGCTCAATAGACTGACCATGACGCTTCCACTCCTTCTGTCCTTAGTTCCTCCGCTTGTGCTTGCTGCGTGCTGGCCGCTGGCTTAAATGTCAACGCCGACGACAAAGAGCCGCCCCAGGGCCTCGACGACTTCGACGGGGGCACCATAGAGGGCGCTCAGGGTGGCGCTGGTGATGACCTGCTCCGGTTTACCGATGGCGGCATGCCCGCGCGCCAGATAGAGGACGCGGTCGATAACCGGCAGCAGGGGATTGACGTCGTGAGAGACGAGTAAGACGGTCATGCCGCGCGTGCGACAGAGCCGGGCGATGAGGGCGATGATCTCCTGCTCGTGGCTGAGGTCGAGGTTGGAAAGGGGTTCGTCGAGCAGGAGCAGGCGCGGCTGACTGAGCAGGGCCTGGGCGATGAGCAGGCGCTGCTGCTCGCCGCCCGATAGGTAGGCCACGGGCATGTCGGCCAGCTCGCGGGCGTCGACCTCGGCCAGGGCTTCCTCGATGATGGCCTGACGCCTGCGCCCGCCGGAGGTGAGCCAGCCCGGCCCCCAGCGGTGGCCGTCGAGGCCGAAGCCGACGAGGTCACGTGCGCGCAGACTGAGGGCCCCCTCAAGCGTGCGGTGCTGGGGGGCGTAGCCAATGAGCCGGTTGCCGCGGCGCGGCGCCTGCCCAAAGAGGCGGACGCTGCCCGCATTGGGCCGGACCAGCCCGAGCAACACCTTGAGGAGGGTACTTTTGCCGGCCCCGTTCGGCCCCAGCACCGCAATGAATTCGCCCGGGCTGATGCTAAAGCTGACCTCCTGCAGAATGCTTCTCCCTCCCAGGCAGACACTGACCCTCTCCAGTTCGATGACGGGTCCGAGGATCATCTCCTGACTCTCCCTCCCTCTTGAGGAAGAGGCCTGCGGCGCCAGGCCAGGACGCTGGTCGTACTGAGTGCTGCTCACTGTGCGCTCCTTTCCTGTTCTATTCCACTTTGCCTGATCCACTGCTGACTCCGGCGCTCCGGCCATGAGCCGAGATGGGCCGGGCTCATGACGGCTCGCCCGCTCGCTTAAGCCGCCTGGGCCTTCTGCAGAGCTGTCTCCAGGGCATTGAGCTGGTCAAGCATCCACGTCTGATACGTTTTGCCTGGCGGCATGGTCTCGCTCACCGGAACTACGGGAATCTGATGCGCCAGAGCTTCGCTGCGCACCTTTGTCGTGATGGCCGTGGCGGTCTGTTCATTATAAATCAAAACTCTGATGCGATGCTGCTGGATCTGGCTCTCGACGGTGACAACGCTGCTGGCCGGGGGATCGTTGCCTTCGGCGATGGCCTTCTGAAAGTCAATGGGGGTGAGGACGTTGAGGCCCATGAGTGTGGTCTGATAGAGAAAGATGGTTTCGGTGAGGCCGATCGGGGTGCCAGCGTAGCGCGCTTTGATTTCGGCAAGTTTGTTGGTGATCTGCTCGAGCGAGCTGAGGAACTGCTGCAGGTTCTGCTTGTAGTCGCTGGCGTGGGGCGGATCAAGCTGCTGCAGGGCTTGGGCAATGGCGCGCGCGATGGCGGCGATGTCAGTAGGACTGTACCAGACATGCTCGTTATCTTCTAACTTGATGGGCGCCAGCTCGTAGCCCTTGAGGACGATGCGCCCTTGTTGGGGCGCTGCCGCCAGCAGATGATCGATCCAGCTGTCGTAGCCGCCGCCGTTGGCAATGACGAGCCTGGCCTGTGCCACGGCTACGGCGTTCTGAACGTTGCTTTCGTATTCATGCGGGTCGATATTGGGATCGCTGAGAATGCTGGTGACGGTGACATGATCACCGCCAAGCTGGCGCGCAATATCCCCGTAGAAGTTCTCCGCCGCTACGACGGCGAGCTTGCCCGCGCTGTCCCCGCTGCTGCCGCTGAGGGTGCCTGCGCTGCAGGCGCTCCCCAACAGGCTGATGAGTAGAAATAGTCCGACGGCGAGCAAAAAGCGCGCCGCGCGGCTCCTGGTCTGATGCATGCCGCTTGCTCCTCCCTCACCACAAGCCCTCGGCGAGCTTGCGGCGTTATTGATACAGCATCTCTCTTACTGAGGAGCATACCACAATGAAGAGATTGCTGTCAATGAGATAGTGTCTCAACAAGCGGGCGCTGTGGCGGGAGAGGCGGCGGAGCAGGTGGGCGAGAGCTGCTGCGCCAGCGCCAGTGCCAGCGCCAGGGCGGCCTTGCTCTGCTGGGGGCCAGGCTTGCTTCTCGACAGCGCCGGCTGGTGTAGCGTATCATGAGGCCGTGGCCGAGAGCGATCCTGTCCTGTCCGGCCCGGCCCTGCCCTGGGCGCTGTTCCTGACGGGGGGAGCGGGGGTCTGTCTGGCGAGAGGCGCGCAGGGGCTGGACTGCTCGGCCAGGTTGCTACATTGGAGAGGAAGCGAAAGCGAGTCATGTTCATTGTTGATGCGCATCAAGACATTGCCTACAATGCTCTGGAGTGGGGGCGTGATCTGCGGCGGTCGGTGGCCGAGACGCGGGCGCTGGAGGCACGCGAGCACCCCGATTACTGTCGCGAGGATGCCCAGGGGGGCATCTGCATGGTGGGCTTGCCGGAGCTGCGTCGTGGCGGCGTCGCTATTGTCTTCGGTACCCTCTTCGCCTATCCCCTGGTGGGGGTGGGCAAAGGCGTTAATCCGCGCTATCGGCTCACCCAGAGCTATCGTGATCCAGATGGAGCCTGGCGGGTGGCGCGTGAGCAACTGGACTACTATCGCCGGCTGGCGCAGGAGGCCGGGGTCTGGTTGCTGCTCACTCAGGAGGATCTGGAGCGCTTCATTGGGGCCTGGTCGCAGAGCAATGGGGCTGATCCGCAGCGTCCCTTTGGTATTGTGCCGTTGATGGAGGGAGCCGATGCGGTGCGCCGGCCCGAGGAGGCGGAGGACTGGTTTGCGGCGGGTCTGCGTGTGTTGGGTCTGGCCTGGGCGCATGGCTCGCGCTACTGCGGCGGCAATGGGCGGCCTGGCCCTTTGACGCCGGAAGGGCGCCGCCTCTTGCACCACATGCAGCGCGTCGGGCTGGTGCTCGATACTAGCCATCTGGCCGAAGAGAGCTTCTGGCAGGCTTTGGAGCAGTTCGAGGGGACGGTCATTGCCAGCCATAGCAACTGCCGCGCTTTGGTCGATAGCCCGCGCCATCTCAGCGATGCCATGATTCGCGCTATTGCGGAGCGCGGCGGCGTCATTGGCATTGCGCCGATCAATCCGTTCCTCTACACGCACTGGAAGCGCAGCCAGCCTTTTGCGGTCTCGCTGCGCCGCGTGGTGGAGCATATCGATCATGTCTGTCAGTTGACGGGCAGCGCCAACCATGTGGGGATCGGCAGCGATCTCGATGGTGGCTTGGGGCGCGATGAGGCGCCGGAGGAGCTGGAGACGGTGGCCGATTTTCCTCGCCTGGCGGAAGCGCTGGCGGCGGCTGGCTATGCCCAGGAGGATGTTGTGCGCATTATGGGCGGCAATTGGTTGCGCTTGCTGGAGCGCGTCTTGCCTCGGGCTGCTGATGCTCAGTTGCAGCCGACTGATAAAGGATAATGGTGATGGCTCTGCTTGTTGAATAGAGGAGAGACCTTGATGGGTGATCCGTTCGTCCCGGATGAAGAGCGCCTGAAGCGCTTTCAAGATTGGGGCCTGGTCAGGTACTACCATTTGCGTCCTCCTTATCCGCCGGAGACCTTCGCGATCCTCAGCGAGTTGATCGTGGATGAGCCGCGCGCGGTGCTTGATCTGGGCTGCGGCATTGGGAATCTCGCTCGCCCGCTGGCAGCCCTGGCCGCGGTGGAGCGCGTCGATGCGGTCGATGTCTCGCTGGCCATGTTGGAGCGGGCCAGGGAGCTGCCGGGCGGCGATGCGCCGGCGATTCGCTGGTTGTATGGGCGGGCGGAAGATGTGGTCCTGGCGCCGCCCTATGCGCTGGTGACGGCGGGCATGTGTCTCCATTTGATGGATTGGGGGCGGGTCCTGCCTCGTCTGGCGCGGGCGCTGACGCCGCGGGGCCTGCTGGCGGTTCTCGATCTGCAGCAGCTTTTGCCCTGGCGGCAGGAGTACCGCCAGATTCGCCGGCGTTTTGCCAGTCCGCCGTCCTGGCCGGAGCTGCCTCTGGTTGCTGAGATGGAGAAGCGCGGGCTATTTCGTCTGCTTGGTGAGCGCCAGACGGCGCCGCTGCTGATGCAGCAGACGATTGAGGATCATATTGCCGCTCAGTATGCTTACAGTTCGCTGGCGGGGCTGGATGGCGAGCAGCGGGCCGGTTTTGAGCGGGAGATGCGGGAGCTGCTGGCGCCCTTTGCGCGGGATGGGGTGCTGCGCTTCGAGGTGGTGGCGACGATTGCCTGGGGCCGACCCTGCCCTGGGGACTGAGATGGCCTCTCCCTGCTGTCAGAGGAGTTACGAAAATCTCACAATCTGGTAGAATGCGGTAGAGATTTTTGCAAAATTTGCCGCCGTCCTGTCTTTCACGCTATCATATGACATGGCAAAAAGGCGCGGGGGGGTCCCGGTCTCCCCGCTTCATCCTGGCAAGAAAGGACTCCCTTTTTTCGGGATAGCGTTAGTTTCCTATGCAGACCGAACAAGAGCATCAATCGCAGGTGGGAGGCGTGGGGCCGGCGGCCTCGACGGGTCTGGCGCGTTTTCTGGCGGCCTGTCGCAGGGAGCAGCCGGATGCCACCCCGGTCTGGTTTATGCGCCAGGCCGGGCGCTGCCTTGCCGAGTACCGCGAGCTACGCAAGCGCTACGATATCCTCACGATGGCCAAGACGCCCGAGCTTTGTGCCCAGGTGACGCTGATGCCGGTCGAGCAGCTCGGGGTTGATGCGGCGGTTCTCTATGCTGACATTATGCTGCCGATGGAGGGCATGGGGGTCTCGCTGGAGATCCAGCCGGAGATTGGTCCCATCATTCATCATCCGATTCGTACTATGAGCGATGTGGCGGCCCTGCAGGTGCGCGAGCCGGAGGAGGCCACACCTTTTGTGCTCGAGGCGGTGCGTCTGGTAGGGCGCGAGCTGGAGGGGAAGAAGGCGGTGATTGGCTTCTCGGGGGCGCCTTTTACGCTGGCCTGCTATTTGATCGAGGGGCGCCCGTCGCGCGATTATACCCAGGCCAAGGCGGTGATGTACGGGCAGCCGGCCCTCTGGCATGCCCTGATGGAGAAGCTAACCGAGGTGGTGACGCGCTATCTGCTCGGGCAGATTCGCGCCGGGGTGACGGCGGTCCAGCTCTTCGATAGCTGGGTGGGCGCGCTTGGGCCAGAGGCCTATCGACGCTATGTGCTCCCGTACAGCCAGCGCATCTTTGCGGCGGTCAGGGAGACGGGGACGCCGAGCATTCATTTCGGGACGGGCAACGCTGCGCTCTTGGAGCTGTTGGCCGAGGCGGGGGGCGATGTGATCAGCGTGGACTGGCGGGTCAATCTTGATGCGGCCTGGGAGCGCATTGGCTACGAGCGCGGTATTCAGGGCAATCTTGATCCGGTGCTGCTCCTGGCGCCCTGGGAGATTCTTGAAGAGGGGGCGCGCGATGTGCTGCGTCGGGCGGCTGGTCGGCCCGGTCACATTTTTAATCTGGGGCATGGTGTGCCTGCCGAGGCCGATCCGGCTGTGCTGCGCCGGCTCGTCGATTTTGTACATGAGGAGACGCGCCGCCGCTGATGGGAGGAGCCGGGCCGGGTATTGGCGCCTGGGGTCAGGCATTCAGCGGCCCGTTCCCCGCTGGTTGCGTTCCTGGCTGGCCCGTCGGCTGGCTGGTGAGCATGGCGGCTGGGGAATGCTTGTGGCTCCCGCTCTGGCGGGGCCGAGACCAGGTGAAGAGAGAGCTGAGATCTGGAGATCTGGAGACCTATCTCAAGAGAAGAGAGAGGAATAGACTGCAATGGAGAGCGTCAAGCGTGTCGGCGTGGTCTTGATGACCTATGGTTCGCCGGCCACTCTCGATGACGTTGAGACCTATATGACGAATGTGCGGGGCGGGCGCAAGCCTGAGCCGGATCTGGTTGAGGAGTTCCGGCGCCGTTATGAGCTGATTGGCGGTTCGCCGCTGGTTCAGATTACGCAGCAGCAGGCGGCGGCGCTGGAGGAGGAGCTGAATCGGCGTCATCCGGCTGGGCCGTGCTTTCAGGTGGTGGCGGGGATGCGCTTCTCGCCGCCGTTTGTGGCCGAAGTGGTGCCCGAGGCGGCGGCGGAGGCCCAGGCGCTGATCGGGCTGATCATGTCGCCGCAGTATTCGCCGATCATTATGGGCGGCTACGTGAGGGCGCTCAAGGAGGCGGCGGCGCACCTGGGGCGCTCCGATCTGCTGGTGAAGGTGGCTGAGGACTGGCATCTGCAGCCCGATTTTATCGAGGCGCTGGCGGGGCGGGTGAGCCAGGCCCTGGATCGCTTCCCGCCGGAGGTGCGGGCGCGGGTGCCGGTGCTCTTTACGGCCCATAGTATGCCAAAGCGCGTGGTGGATGGGGAGCCGGGCTACATTGCGGCCCTCAAGGAGACGGCGGCGGCGGTGGCCGAGCGGGTGGGACTGCCAGCGGAGCGCTGGCTCTTCTGCTACCAGAGCGCCGGCCATACGCCGGAGGAGTGGCTGAAGCCGGATTTTGCCGATGTGATGCCGGAGCTGAAGGCGGCGGGCCATACGCATGTTTTGATGGCGCCGGTGCAGTTTCTGGCCGATCATCTGGAGATCCTCTACGATATCGATGTGGGGGCGCGGGAGCAGGCCGAGCAGGCCGGGCTGCAGTTTGCGCGTATTGAGTCTCTGAATGTAGAGCCACACTTTATTGCGGCGCTGGCGTCGGTGGTAGAGGAGACATTGCAGGCGGCGCTCGATGAGCTACCGTCGGCGACGGCTCAGGCTCAGGTGGGTTGAGTGCGCTAGACTGGCTGTGTTGAGTGTGTGAGCCGGGTCGGTGGGGCACCGGAGGCATCGGGGGCATCGGGGCCAGCAGGGCGGCAGACCCGTGTTAGCCCTCTGCCTCTGCTGGTGCTCTCGCTTGACCCGGCTTTTGCGTTCATTTCTTCCTCTGGAGAAGGGATTTTCATGAGTTTTTCTCGTTCAAGCCAGGAAAGCAGCTTGCTATGAAAATGGTAAAGAAGAAGAGAGAAAGATGTTAATAGTATGATGAATGATGGTGTAGCGTGATGCATGAGAGAAGATGGAGATAGTGCAGGATAATACAGGTGAGAACGATAAGAGAAGCAGGCAAGGAAAATGCTGAAAAGGAGTATGAAGAAGGCCAAAGATGCAACGCGGGCATGCTGTCGAAGAAGAGCCGGCTGAGAGGCTGGCTCTGTCGGCGTCAAGGGGTCAAATGTTGCTGGGTCATCCAGGCGGAGACGGGGAACTGATAGAGGGTCCGCGTGCTCACCTGGGTGGCGACGAGCAGGCGACCGTCGGGAGACCAGGCAGGAGCAAAGAGCTGACCTTGCCTGTACGAAGAGGAGAGCTTGTACGATCGGCCTGAGCCGTCGGTAGCTTGCAGGAAGAGATAATCTTCGCTCTCGTAGGTGCCGTGGCGGCAGACCAGCCAGCGGCCACTGGGCGACCAGGCGACTGGTTCACTATCGCTGCTGGGGAGAGGGAGACGGCGTAGCCAGCGGAGCGTTGGCAGGCCACTGGCGCGCTGCACAAGCTGGTAGATAGTGATGGTGCTGGCCTGATCGATCACGGCGAGCTGGGTGCCATCCCAGGACCAGCTCGCAGCTGTGGCGTAGATGGGAACGGGCAGCGGGAGCTGATGACCTTGCAGGTCGCTCAAAAAAAGCCTCTCCTGATTATGAAAAACGATAAGGGCAATCAGTGGATAGCGAGGATTGGCATTGATGAAGAGCGGAATATCAGAAGAGGAGAGAGAGAGACCCAGAGGCGCCTGACTTTGATAGTGCAGGTGACCGGCGCTATCGATGGAGAACCACAGGTAGTGGCTTTCAGCCCGGTCGAGGCAGACCAGACGGTCGCCCGACAACCAGCTGAAGGTGGGACCGGGCGGGTCTAAGTCGCAGAATGCGTCAGCGTTCCATAAGCTGGCAGACTGGCCGTCGGGACGCAGGATTCGCACTTGATGGGTATCTAAAACGGCCAGCCAGTGGCTGCTAGGGGACCAGGCGCTGAAGAGGAAGGAAGAAAGGAGACTGTCGGACCCGAATTGTTGCCACTGTGCCTGAGAAGTATTGCTGCACGATAGTAGTAATAAAGAGAGTAAGACACCAGATAAATAGTATATGAAGATGTCAAGGGACAGGAGGGCCAGCCTCTGACACCTGACTTCTGGGCCAGCAGCTCGCTCCTCAAGAGCAGGGGGAATGGACTGCGAGGAGCGGAAACGCTGCCTGCGCTGCGGGGTGAGCCTGGAGGGCAGGACTCTGTGATTGTTTCTGATCATGCGTAGCCTCCTTATGCTTAACCTTCGGTGCCCCTGACAATGATAAGCGGCGCGATCAGTGGAGAAGCTCCCACTGGGTTAGCGATAGCAAGCTCAACAGTCACTTCTTGCTTGATAAAGGCTTCCGCATCTGAAAGATCATTATAATCACTGGGATAGTAGATTTGAGCGAGCAGGCCGGTAAGCTTGGAGCGAGGGCTGAAGATTGTGGCGCCATCGGGTAGGGTGGGGATAGTGTTGATGACAGTGACAGTTTCTTTGATGAAAGCCTGTTCAAGCATGCTTTCCTGACCAACAAGTCCCTTGTCGCGCGCCTGCTGGTCGCCGTAGTTGATGCTAGCGTTATGGGCTTGCCACCAGGCGGCCTCGTTCTCGGCGCGTTTGCCGTTCTCTTCATTGGCTTTCCAGTGGGTAATAAAGTTCATCCAGTTCTGGACGCGAGAATTCTGGGCCGGCTGGTGGTAAAGGGTGTTGTAGGCGGCAAAAAACTGGTCCTGGATCAGAGCGAAGTCAGTAAAGTCCCAGTAGCCTCCATGTTTGCTTAAGCGGCGAGAGCTATCCAAATACGTCCAGAAGTCTATTTCAGCCTGGCCGTAACCTGGGGCGAAGGTGCTGTAGAAATCCTCCAGAAATTGCTTTCTCAGGCTGGGGTTGGCCCGGAGAGCAGCGAGTGTATAGGTATGGGATTTCTCGCCAGGACGTAGAGGAGGGAAGGTAAGCGTGCAATCTTGATCGTTGCAGGGGGGGCAGTGCGAGGTAGCTGTCTGGAGGCTCAGGCTTAGCTGGGTCAGGAAATAGCCAAAGCTGCCCTTGGGATCAAGGGGCGAGGGCGGCAGACTTGGGAGCGGCTCCTGATCAGGTCCATTGCTCATCTGAAGCTGATAGTTGCCGAGCGTGGCCGCGACGATCTGCTCTAAGGCGGCGTTGATGCGCTGGTTATCGCTCTGGGGATCAAAGGCGGCTGAAGGATGCTGCTGTCTGTTCTGCCAGTGTTGAATGGTGCTCTGTACTTGGGAGTCCAGGTCGTCGGCGCTTCTCTCGCTGACTTGAGAGGCCAGCAGCAGGCGCCCGACGAGATCGCCTGGTATTCTTCCGGCAAGCTGCCGGCCACTCTCGAAGAACTGGCCGAAGGTGTCAGCCAGGGCATCTGCGCCGGCTCCCTGCATGAGTGGCCGACCCTTGTTGTCCTGGCCTGTGAAGAGTGCCATGAGGGTATCGGCGCAGTTCTGGGCGCAGGTGACGTGCGTGTCATTCAGTGATGCCACCTGCTGGCGAAAGGCGCGCAGCGGGCCGATGATCTTCTGCTGGATGTGCTCTTCAAGTTGAGCAGGGTCTTCACTGTCACGTTGATCCAGAGTGGGGGGAGCAGTAAGCACAGGAAACCTCCTGCAGATAGCTCATGAGAGGCCAGGGCTTGACTGGGGAGCCTCCAGTCTCAAGCAGCGATCTGGCCTCTGACTGCTTTACTGACCGTGTCACGAGCCGGTGCGGTGACTAGCGATAAGAGGCCGGCTGAAAATGCTCGCCCATCTGGCGATCGAGCTGGTCAACGAAGTCGGCGGCGACAGACAAGGCATAGGCCAGATCGGTGAGCCAGCCATAAGAGGCGCACAGGCGCTGGACATAGGGGTCCAGGCAGGTGCGCATGACGTCAGCCCATGCGGGATCAACCTCATGGTTGAGCCAGTCTTGTAGCTGGCGCCAGGTGGTGTCATGCTGCTGGGAGGCGATGCTGACCTCGGCCAGGATACGAGCGGCGGTCTGGCGCATCTGGGAGGGAGAATAGACCACCAGATCGGAAGAGGTATCAGTTGATCCAACTGGCTTGATATACCCCATAGATGCTTCTCCTGTGCGGTACCTGATGGACGGAGGCGATCCGATCTTCCTCGGGAGAAGGGATTTTCATGGGTATTTCTCGTTCAAGCTGAGAAAGCAGCTTGCTATGGAAATGATAAAGAAGAAGAGAGGCAGATGTCAATAGTATGAGAACGATGAGGGGGAGTGATGTGCTGAGAGAAGATGGAGAGGACACAGGAGGGATGCAGGTGAGAACGGTGGGCGAAGCAAGCAAGGCAACTGCTGAAGGGCACGAGAGAAGTGGGGGCGAGGGGAAAAGGGCGATGGGCTGTGACGGCTGGTGCGTAGCCGCTTCCCATCGCCCTCTGTCCAAGGGATAGAGAGGTCCAGGGACGAGATAACCCGCGGAATCGGAAGGGAAACACTGGGATGGATGGAGAAATCTGCTAGGAACTGGTCGCCTGCTGACTCCCTGACTCGGCCTCCTGAGTGAGGCCGCCCTCCGGCTGCAGGAAATAGTGCCCTTCAACCAGGCTGCCGTCGGGACGGACATGGATGAGGCCGCGATAGTGGCCGTGCGCCAGGGTCAGGCCCATGGGCAAAGGCTGCAAGGCCCGCAATTTGACCCAGGGAGCTAACAGGCGTAGCCACTCCTGGGCCAGGGCCTGTGCCTCTTCTTCATCGGCGGCATAGAAGAGATAGAGCAGGTCCGAGGTGGCTCCGGCGCTGCTGGCCAGCAGCCAGAGCGTCTTCGGCCCTTCCGGCTCATCCTCGCCGGAGGCGCCGCTCGCCTGCAGCGCCGGCAGCGGCTCCGTATCTCCGCCGGCGCCGTCGCTCACCGCTAACCCGGCCCCAGCCTGCTCCTGCTCCAGCAGGCCGTCCTCCGTCCTGGACGGAGCTCCCTCTGTCACTGACAACGCCTCCGCCGGCGCTGCTCCCTGACCCTGACTGGCTGCCCGCTCCGATAGCAGGCTCTCGCCGCGCTCAAAGACCTCAAAGACGAGCTTCAGCGCCTGCTCCGGCCCCACCAGTTCGCAGAGCCGCTGGTGACAACGCTCCATGTTGCGCATCCGCGCCTCGATGAAGGCATGCTTCGACCAGCCGCTCGCCGGCGCGTAGAGCGCCCGCCGCCCGGCGATGTACTCATCTTCCAGCCGCTTGCGCAGCTCTGCGACTTCACTTCCCATCTCTATAGCTTCTCCTTTCTCTTCTTCTCCTTCTCTCGACCTGGCCTGGCCTGGCCCGGCTTGCTTCGCCTCGCCTTGCCTCGCCTGTCACTCGCCGCCCCTTGCGGGCTGCTCACTGTTTCCAGTTCCAGCTCTTAGTATAGAACATCTTTGAGATTTTTGCAATGCTTAGGGATAACTAGGAATGAAGAGAAGTGATTAGAAAGGAATAGGCAAGCAAACGGTAACGCTTGTTTTAAAGCGGCTTCGTGGCCTATACTTAGTGAGATATAGAGAGTGCACAAGAGTGCAGAGAGCGGAATGATAATGCATGTCCGTGCATGTAGTCACGGGGTCCATAAGGGACGAACAGGGCCTTAGCTAGCTATGAGAAGGGATATGGTAAGGGAGAAGATGCCCCAATCCTGGGGCTTGAGCTGAGGGTTCCCTGTATTATTTCGGAACACACGCTGTCTGCCTGTCATGATGAGAGGCTCTCTGCATTGCCTGTAAAATCACCCGTGGATACGAGGGACTTTCTCAGCCCGCATTCTTACTGTCTCAAGAGATAGAGGGTCACACACATGTGCGAAGGGTTAATGACTGCAAAAGAGGCTGCCGATTACATGCGTGTGAGTGTGCGCACCATCCGCGATTGGGTAAAGAAGGGCCTTATTCCTGTGGTGCCTGTAGGCGCCCAAGAGTATCGCTTTACGAAGAAAGACCTGGATCACTACATTGAGACACAGCGGCAGATTTGGCAACCGCGTAGCCGTCGCAGCAGAGGCCCGAAGGAAAAAGGCAACGACAGCACTCGCGAGAAACAAGATGCTTGAAGGCTGCCTGGTCATCTGACCAGCTTTTCTCACCACTCGCCGTAGTGGTAGGCGGTTTCCTCATCGATCAGGGTGCGCTCTGTCTCGTCGAGGGCGAAGAGGTCGTAGACGGCCTGGTTGAGGGCCGTTTCCAGGCGGACGATCTCGGCGGTGAGCTGTTCGATCTCCTGGCGACGCTCGGAGAGCAGGGCCTCCCAGTCGTCGCGCTCTTTGAGGGGGATGTCGCGCTTGAAGCTGCGGCGCAGCTCTTCGCGGAAGGCGTCGAAGGAGAGCGTCCACCACTCGCTGAGGCGCTCGCTCAGCTTCTGCTGGCCGGCGCCCAGGTCCCTGATGATGCGCTGGGTGGTGCGGCGCCGCAGGCTATAGCGCCGCCGCGCGACCTCGGTGAGCTGGCGGGCCAGGTTGCCGATCCTCTGCCGCTGCTCCTCGCTCAGCTCGGGAATGGGCAGATGCTCCACGTATTGGGTGAAGAGGCGGTACAGCAGGGCGCCACGGCGCTCTGCCAGAGGTTGCGAGGTATTTATGATAATGAACCAGATAAAGCGCGAATTAAGGATACCCAAAAGATCATAGCTGTCTGAAGGAATAAAATAGCCTGTGTTAGTGGTGTAGAGTCCCGCTTCTCCCCAGCTAAAGCGTGGTCGCCGGCAGATGTCAGGCCAGAAGATTTTCGTGGTCTCGAACTCCTGATAATAGTCAATCGCGTCTTGTATCTCGTACCAGCGGTATGAGCCGGGCTTACGGCCTGGCCAGGGGCGATGCGGGTCCCAATCTGCCGGGCGTGGCTCCAGCCGCTCGCGAAACTGTTCCAGGTGGGCCTTGATTGCCGGGTAGGCCTCGATGTCGATCCCGCGCCGGGCAAAAATCAGCCAGCGGCCCTCGTCCTCCTGATACCAGGGGCGCAGGTCCTCGCCGCGCACCAGCGGCTTGAGGAGGGCCGCGCTGTCCGGGTCGGCCTGCAGCAGGCGCTCGCGCGTCGCCGTATCCACAATGAAAGCCTCGTTCAGCCCCGTCAGCACTCCACGATACATACGTCCGGCCACCACCTCCTTGAGCGGGCGCCCCTGGGCCAGCAGGCGCCCGAAGAGGCGGCGCGAGGCATCGCTGCGCAGTTGCCAGCCGCTATCGGGCTGATCGCCGATCGTCACCGCAAAGCGCCGCTCCTCCAGGCGGCGGGCGAAATCCCTGATCCCCTCGCTGCGCGTGAAGACCGCCACCTGGGCCTGGCTGCCCGGCGTCGGCGGCGCCTTGCGCACGATCTGGATGGCCGGGCTGAGGTCCGGGGCATCGGCGAAGATGCGCGTATTGCCCAGATCGATCAGCTCCTCGACCGTCATCTGCGTCCGCAGGAGATGGCGCAGGGCCGTCGCATAATTGGCCCGCAGCCAGCTATTGCTACTGATATAAGCCAGGCGGCCCCCCGGGCGCAGCAGGCGCAGGCCCTGCTCAAAGAAATAGACAAAGAGATCGGCCTGCCCGTGGTAGACGGCGTAATGCTCCTGAAAGAATGGCTTATCCTCCGCCAGCTTCTCCTGGCGCACATAGGGCGGATTGCCGATCACCACATCAAAGCCGGCCCGTTCGCCGAGCGGGTGGCCATCGGGAGAGAAAAAGACCTCGGGAAACTCCAGCTCCCAATGGAAGAAGAGGCGGCTCCGGCGCAGGGCCTCCGCCGCATCCAGCAAGCGCAGAGCCTGCCGCTCATAGAGGGAGGCCTCCGGCTTCCCCACCGCATAGGCCGTCACCCAGCCCCACCAGCCTTCCTCGACCTCCACCCCATAGAAGAGGGCCGTCGCCAGATCCAGCACCCCCTGATACTTCGCCGTAAAATGGCTATGCAAGCGCGCGTAAGCCTCCTCCTGGCGGCGCACCTCGGCCAGCGAGCGCCCTTCCGTCCCCTCGATCTCGCTCACCCACTGCAGGGCCGCCCCCAGATCGTCGCGGAAGGTCGCATCTTCCAGCAGCACCAACTGCAGCGGCGCCGGCGTCTCCTCCGGCACCTCCCCATTCGATCCCGTCCCATCGCCGCCGTCCGCGCGTGCCCGCCCCTGCGCCGTCGGAGCCGACGCGCCCCGGGCATTGCCAGCACGAGCGCGGCCCCGGCGCCCATTGGAGCCAGGCCCTGTCTCCGCCGCCGTCGTCGAGCGTCCGGCCAGCGGATGGCGTCCCGCCGCCGCCTCGGCCAGCCACGACCCCACCAGAGCATTGCCCGGGCGCAGATGGTGATCCAGAAAGCTCAGCGGATACTCGCGGGCCGCCGTCGCCAGCCAGAGCGACAGCTTCGCCAGCTCCACCGCCAGCGGATTGGCATCCACCCCATAGAGGCACTGCTGCACCACGCGCCGCTTCCAATAGACCACATCCGTCTCGCCTGTCTTCTCCTCTGGCACGGCGCCCAGCTCCACCAGCGAGCGCGCCAGAAACTCCAGCGCCTCCACCAGAAAGTGGCCGCTGCCCATCGCCGGATCAAGCACATTGATCCCCAGCACCGCCGCAATGCGCTCCTCCTGCGAGCGTGCCCCGCGCAGCGCCTCAGCGAGGACCGGCTGCAGCGTGCGCTCCACCATATACTTGACCACAAAATCCGGCGTATAGTAGCTGCCCGTCAGCTTCCGCTGGCCGCTATCGGTCACCAGATAGACCTCGCCCGGCTCATAGCGGCGGGCGACGGCGCGGCCATTAACCTGAGAGAGCGGCACCACCTCGCTCGTCGCCTGCAGCTCGGCCATCGGCTCCTCGGCCACATAGAGCGTATACTCCAGCAGCCCCTCGTAGATCGTCCCCAGGTGGCGCTCCGACAGATCGCGGTAATCGATCAGCACCTTGCGGCTGCGATCGTGCGGATCGGGCGCATAGGCCAGCAGCTCCAGGGCCTGACAGAGGGCCTCATCGCCGACCGCAAACTGCTCCAGGAACGGCGCCTTCTGCGGATCAAAAAGGCCGCCGTCGAAGACACTGACCCCCATCAGGCGATTGCCCGCATGCAGGCTCTCGAAGAGCGTCTTCAAATGGGCCCAGACCAGGGCCACGTTGGGTAGCGCCGTCCTATCGCGCAGCAAGGTCGAAACCTGCTCCGCCAGCTTCCGCAGGCTGAAGCGCTTACTATAGATCGTCCCGCTCTCCACCGGCAGCAACTGGCGGGCCTCCGCATAGAACAGAAAGAGCAGGCGATAGAGCAGGATCAGCGCATGCTCATAGACCAGGCGGCGATTCTCTGGGGTAGGAGCCAGCTCATTGCGCGGGAACTGGAAGAGGCCCTGAGCGATCAGGCGCAGCGCATCGTAGACCTGCTCGCGCAGATTCTCGCGCACGCGCTGGACTGACTCGCCGCTGGCCGTCAGCAAGCGATCCAACGAGAGCGGATCGACGGGATGGAAGGCCGCAGGTCGGAAGAAGGCATAGAAATAGAGGAACTGCGCAGGATCGGAAGTCTCCAGCAGCTCGGGCAGATCGACCTCGTAGAAGACATCCAGCTTATGGGCAGTTGAGCGGTGATAGAGGCGCCACTTGCGGCCATTGGTCAGCAGGCCCCAACTCAGGCCGCTGTGGAGTAAATAAAAGAAGATCTGCCAGGAAGGATTTTTATTCGAGAAAGCCTCTGAAGCTGAGCGGGCCATCTGATCGAGGGGGCGGTCCCAATGCTTGGCATCGCCGACGGCCAGCGCCCCGCGCTCGGAGGCATGTTCATCGAGAGGAAGGCCCTGGCAGGCCACGCGCTCCGCCTCCGAAGCGAAGAAGACATAATCGGGTTTCTGCGTGCCGCCGGGCACCTGCAGCGACGGCTGCACCGTAAAGACGTGGCCCAGCGTCTCCAGCACTGGCTGAATCCACTCATGTTCCGTCTGAGCCTCATTGGCCGTCTTCTGCAAAGGGCGGAAGCGCTCGTAGAGGCGGCGCAGCTCCTCCTGCACGCGCTGGGCCCTGGGGATCAGCGCCTGCCACTCGGACTGAGTAGGAAGCACCTCATCGAGGAAATAGTCCGAAAAGAGGCGTTGATTATTATGGCGAGCGATCAGCGGCAACTGCCTTGTCTCGGGCACCTGACCAGACCCCCTCTTGCTCAGAACTGGCGACGGAGAGGCCGCAACGCCAACCAGCGCAGGCTTACAGCTTAGTACGTTACTATAGCACAACAGAAGCGCGGAGGCAAGAAGCCGACGCCGTCTGGTGGCGCTCGCGGAACGGGACCAGCGGACCTGGAGCAGCTGTCAGCGATGCTCGGGGGGCAGAGCGCTCTCGGGCTTCTTCCAGAGGAGAACTCGTATCGCATAGGCACATCTCGCAATGCGCGAAGAAACCTTCCTTGACAGGGAAGAGATGATCATCTATAAAAGCGGTAGCGATGGGAGCCGATCCTGGCTCCTGGTGTCACCGCCACAGCCGGCGAGCAACGGCGGGGCAGAGGCAGACGAGCAGACGGGTTGTTTATTCGAGAGAAAGGAGAGCCGAGATGGCCGGATGGCCAGGCCGGCGATTGGGCAACTACGAACTGGTGCAGCTGGTGGGGCAGGGGGGCTTTGCGGAGGTGTATCTGGGCCGTCATGTGTACCTGGGCACCATGGCGGCAGTGAAGCTGATCCGGGGCAGGCTGGAGAGATGGAAGGAGGTGGAGCAATTCAGGCAGGAGGCGCAGCTGATTGCGAAGCTGAGGCACCCGCACATTGTGAGGCTGCTCGACTTTGGCTTTGAGGGGGGACAGCCATTTCTGGTGCTGGACTATGCGCCGGGGGGAACGCTACGCCAGCGGCATCCGCGGGGGACGCGGGTGGAGCTGGGGCAAGTGGTGGCGTATGTGAAGCAGGTGGCGGAGGCGTTGCAATATGCGCATGAGAGGAAGATAGTGCATCGGGATGTGAAGCCGGAGAACATGTTGGCGGGAGAGCAAGGGGAGGTGCTGCTGAGCGACTTTGGGGTGGCGCTGCTGGTAAACAGCACGCAGGGGACGACGCAGGAAGAGCTGGTGGGGACGGTGCCCTATCTGGCGCCGGAGCAGGTGGAGGGGAGAGTAGGGCCGAAGAGCGATCAGTATGCGCTGGGGGTGTGTGTCTACGAGTGGCTCAGTGGGGAGCTGCCGTTTCAGGGGAGCTGGGCGGAAGTGCTGGCGCAGAAGGTGGGACGAGAGCCGCCGGGCCTGCGGGAGCGGGGGGTCGAGGTGGGAGAGGAGCTGGAGAGAGTGGTGAGGAAGGCGCTGGCGAGGGAGCCGGAGCAGCGATTTGGGACGGTGAAGGAGTTGGCAGAGGCGCTGGAGGAGGCCGTGAGAAGGGAGGAAGAGGCAAAAACAAAGACGCTGATCGAGAAGACGGAGCCGGTAGGGCCGAGGGTGGTGGGTGTGGGGGGCAGGAAGATCGGGCGGCGCTGGCTGCTGCTGGTGGGGGTGAGCCTGCCGGTGGTGGGAGGGCTGAGCTGGCTGGCCTGGGGGAGCTGGCAGGGGAAGTCTCCTCCTGTGCAGATG